>CAZSQD010000172.1:0-4867 GCA_964608925.1 uncultured Kordia sp. | reverse complement strand
ATTTTACAAATCTAATATTTTAGATTTGTTGCGTTAAGTTACTGAATGGAGCAGTCAATTAGAAAGTTACGCAACACTGTTAGAGTATGTTAATTACATAATAAGTGCATATAATCAAGGTATCGGCTTCCGTAACATGGCTATTGACATGACCGAAGTAATGCGTAAGCGAGTATTGAAAGATCAAGCAGATGGAAATGTTATATTAGGTGTTCAGCGTATGCAGTTAGTAGACAATTTACCTGACAATGTAACCGCAGCACAAGTAGGCGGAATCTTTAACCAAATAATGACTTTACAATAAATTATGCTTTGGAGTAAAAATAACCTTTTTAAAAGGCATAAAAACGAAACCGAAACGGAGAGATTAAACCGTTTAAAACAAATTAGAATTGAAGTAGCTACTTTATTTCAAATTAAAGATTTGGTAATGCCGTTTTATGTAATTCTTGCATTTGATTATTTTACTAAAAACCCAAATCAATTTGACGGTGCCACAATTGTAAAAGATTTGGATGATCTACCCAATTTAAGTATTAGCGCAATGATACATGATTATTGTTATTTGGTAGAATTGCCAAAAAATAACTGGGTAATGTGGCTCATTAATAAAACTATTTACGATTGGCACTATGCCGTAAATTTAGAAAAATTAGGAAAAGGTTATTTAATACCATACACCAGAGCAATAGCATTAATTGCTATAACACCAATTTACGCATTAATTAAAGCATTAAAAATAAAAATTTAAACCCAAAATACACCCTAAATTATGAAACAAGAATTATTTACCCTAATAGCACAAGCAGTACCGTACCTTTTTGGGGCAGGCGGTTTATTAGCTTATTTTCAAGAGCGTAAAAAACGTCAAGTAGAATTATCAAAACAAGAAGCAGGCGCATTAAAAGAAATGCAATTGGCTTATGATGAATTTGTAAAAGACAGTAGGGAAAATATTAATATTTTACGGACGGAATTAAAAGAGGTGCGTAAACAATTAAAAACCCAAAATGAAGAATTAAGAGCCGTTAAATTAGCTTTTAGAGAATATCGCAAAAACTTTAAAAACGCCAGTTAATATGCTAACCATACTATCAAATCCAATATTCCGTAAAATCATAACCGCCTTAATAATTGGCGGTATCGGTTTTTATGGTGGTTTTACGCTCAAGCAACAACAACTACAACAACAACGGAAACAAAAAAATATTGCTATTGGTAAATATGAGCAATTAACAACACACTACCAACAATTGCGTATAGTAGCAGATACCTTACAAAATGTAGTAATTACATTAGCTAAACAAGAGCGCATTAGTGTAGTAAATCACATTCAAGATACGAAAGTAAAAGATGGTAGTACATTAAGTTTTGTACCTAAAACACACGCCATATTAACCGCTTTAAAATTAAGCAAAAAGGCAACTATAGTACCGCCTACAATTTTAAAACCTTACACTCCTGGTCCAATACTCCCAATACCCCAAAAAGAAGAAAAAAAACGGAATTGGATACGTAGAGTGTTTACCCGTAAAAAAATAAAATAATGAAAAAAGCAATCGTAATATCCGCACTATTTTTTGGTGGGCTGTATTTTTTTGGCAAACCCAAAGTTGAGAGTTTAATAAAAGTATATGAAGCTGCATTAAAAAAACTAAAAATTGAGTTTGGCAGCGTATCAAATATTAATATTAAAAATAGTTTGCTTACCGCAAATGTGGTACTTAAAATAGTAAACCCAACTCCTTTAAATTTTGGAGCAGACAGTTACGGAGTTGCAACACTAACCAAACTTACTTTTTATACACATACAGGTTTAAATATAGGCTATGCGTTCCCTAATTTACAAAACATAAATATTCAAGCCAACAGCACTACATTAACACAACCCATACCGGTACAAATATTAATGAATGCAAACGCTTTATTTGTCGGTTTGGATTTAGCACAAAACACCAAAGATATTAAAGTAGTAGCTGAAGTTACCGCTTTTTCACAAACCTTTATTTTACAATAGATGAATAAAAAAATAATTATAACCTCTATTGTATTATTAGTTGGTTTTTTGGCATATCCAAAAACAAAAAGTAAAACTATGATTGCAAAAAAATTAAAATATTTAGTACCCAATCAAACTATAAGAGGGTGTGACGGTAAAGGGTGCGGAACATTTGGAGCGGATAGAGGAAACCGAAAACACCAGGGTATTGATATTTTAACTTTTAAAGGACAGCAAATTGTTAGTCCTATAAGTGGTGTAGTAACTCGTAAAAGCTACCCGTATGCAAATGACTTAAATTTTGAGGGTTTATTGATTGAAAACGGTGTGTATTCTGTTTATATATGGTACATAACCCCATGGAAAGTAAAGGACCAACAAGTAACCGCAGGGGATGTAATAGGTGTAAGTCAAAATATTGCTGAAAAATACGGTAGCACCATGCAAACCCATGTACACATAACCGTTAAAAAAAACGGAGTAACAATAGATCCAACAAACTTATTTTAAAAAGATGAAAGCAAAAGTAATACAAAAATACAACGCATTAGATGGGTGTAAACGTATAATGCGTGCAACAATTGAGCGTTTAAAAAAGGATGCTAAAAATGTGCATCCTACAATTTATAAAAAACTATCAGGTTTGTTAAAAAACAACCCAGAAGATAATACCTTTGATATTACGATTGCTAACAAAATTTCACTTAAAAGTAAAAAAAATGCGGTTTCAGTAAAAAAACCAACGGTTAAAATCCCAAAAACTAAAGTAGATAAAAACGGACAGTTTGGATTGTTTGGAGCAGATGGACGTTTGAATATTAGTACTGCTGAATTTGAGAAAATGAGTATTACGGAGTTGAGAAATTTCACAAAGCAATACTACAAAGAGCATTTAAAAGGTAAAAAAGTAGCCATTAAAAACAGTTTAAAAAGTGTTGAGTTTGTTGGTAATGTGAAAGAAAAACTACACAAACCAATGTATAGCGCAAAAGCCTCAGTGATTAAGCATTTAGAAACCCTGGTAAAAAACTCTACATATAATAATTTTGGTAAACCAAAACCAACAGATACTAAAGATGTTTTAGGTTATTTGAATTTTAAGGCTAAATTATTTATAAATAAAGAAAATAAACACGTAAGAATTTCCATTGTTTTGTACAAAGATAGGAGTACAAAATTAAAATCTTATGATGTTGGAAAAGAAAAAAGCAGAAAATCCAATGAGGTGCTGTCAATCAGTAAAACCCCAGACGGTATGAATATCCTGCTTTCTAATAACAAAACTACAAAAAATAAACCAAATAACAAGGGTTTAAAGGCGCCAACATCAAAAAACACCCTAAACAATAGGTTTTCGGCAACAAAAAAACGTACATTTTTTAAGTTACAACCCAAATTTAAGGA
Source organism: uncultured Kordia sp. (assembly GCA_964608925.1). Classification (GTDB taxonomy): domain Bacteria; phylum Bacteroidota; class Bacteroidia; order Flavobacteriales; family Flavobacteriaceae. The sequence goes on along the minus strand of CAZSQD010000172.1, from coordinate 1,464 downwards.
CATGAATAGGTTTTTAGGCAAAGTAGAGGTGTTGGAAAAAGAAAGTGCCGTTATGACTTTATCCGCAGGTCAAGGAGCAGGTAAAACAACCGCATTTTTTGATATGATGAACGCTTTTGCAAGTAGTGGTTATAAATGTTTACACGCCAGTTTAGAGGAACACCCCGAAAGCTATTTATATGAAAAAAAAGTAACGGATTTATTAAATAAAGAAGCCTTACCAAATATTACGGCTCCAAATTATGGGCGTAACAACATAAAACAATTATGGAATGATATTAATGATGCCGATGTTATTTTTATTGATAGCATGAAAAAACTATGGCAATACCAAAAAGGAGTAGATTTGGATAATGATTTGCGTAAAAAATACAACGGTAAGTTATTTGTAATCATCTTTCAATTAACCAGTACAGGTAAAATGCGTGGTGGTAGTGATGCACAATTTGATGGCGACATTATCAGTTTTATTGAAAAACATGATGATTTTAATGAAAATTACATCTATCACGATAAAAACCGTTATGCTACTGAAAACATTGCAAACTTAAAATACAATATCTCCAGTAAAAAACTACAAGGACTACCAACAACAGGTTTAAATGGATTGGATTACGTTATTGTTGGGTAATTAACAATAAAATGTAATTTTTAAATAAAAAAAGCAAGTAATTATTTACTTGCTTTTTTCTGTTTTAGCCTAAAATTTAGCTTTTATTACACTTTTAATCCCATTATTACACTTTTATTACACTCAATTACACTTTAAAAGTAAAGTGTAATAAATAGTGTAATAGAGTTTACCCCAACACCTACAAGGGTTTGTATAAATATTATTACACTATTACACCAAAAACCAACTATTACTTACTTTTTTATATTTTTTTTTAAATTTTACTCCAGAGTTTATAATTTTATCATTTGCCGTTTTTAAATTTTGAGGTATATAAGTGTTGGTTTGTTTTATGGAATGATGGCGCGCTTGATCTCTAACTGAAACTAAATCTACTCCTGCAATAATTAAATCAGTAATACCTGTATCTTTTAAACTGTACCATTTTATATTTTCATCCAATTTTAAATATAATCTCATTTTTCGCCATTTTTTTGAGCATTTATCTGGATGAAAATTTGTAGAACCAGGAGCGTAATTATTAGCACTAAAAAGGTAGTTTGTTTTTTTTGCTCCAGATATATGTTTTTTAAGTAATTTTTTTAATTCTGTGGGCATTGTTACGTGTGCGGATTGTTTGTTTTTTGAATTTTCAGAATGTATAAAAATGGTATTCGTTTTTAAATTTATATCACTTACTTTTAATTTACTCAATTCTGTACGCCTAATTAAACAATAATAACACACCAAGCATAGTAAAAAATAATTTTCATCATCATTTTTAAAATAGTTAAAATTTTTTTTTCTATCATTTTCTTTGCAAGATTCAAGTCACAAATGCAACTTTTGGG
>CAZSQD010000171.1:0-4954 GCA_964608925.1 uncultured Kordia sp. | reverse complement strand
TTAATTACCGCCCATGGAAACATTAATTGTTGCGTGGTTTTACCGTTATCTAAAATATCAACACGCACAGGAGGCATGCCAAATTTTTGCATCTCTTTACTAATAATATTAGCATCTTCATTTATTGTTTTTGTATCAATATAAGTTACCAAAATATTATTATTTTCAGAAACAAATCCTTCCAACAATTGTTTTGTTTCTAATTGCAAACGCTTAAATTCAGCAGGTAAGTTACCCGCTAAATACACATCTACATAAACAGGGGCTTTAACATCCTTTATGGTGTTTATAGACGCTTCAGACAACGTATACCTACCATCTTTTGTGATATCAAAACGTGAATAAACGGTAGCCGAAATATAGTTGATTCCCACAACTACAATTATTACTAATAATGCTTGTATGTATTTATTTTTTAATATCATTTTAAAAAAGTTGCGTTTATGGAATCTAATTTCTTGTTACTTGAATTGCTTTCTTTTTCTCCTGCCTGAAAAGGAGATTGACTCAAAATAACTTGCGAAACCTTATCTTGTTTAAAGGTAATTTCTACATCTTCTTTACTATTTTTAAAAATACCTGGTATTACTCCTACCCCATAATTCCAAACATTAGGATTGTAGTCTTTTGTAGCATCGTCCCAACTTAACCATTGCGCTTTACCTAATAAATTATTGATTTCTCCTTGAGTTTTACCCATTAAAAAATTAGTTTCAATCATGTTATCAATCATTTCATAACGCAACCCTGGTTTTTCAACCCATTTTTTAGCATTAAACTCTTTTTGATGGTGGTATGGTAAAAATATGGTAGAAACAGGATACCATATATAAAAATAGGCTAATGGAGTAATTAATACCGCTAATAATACGTTTAACCACTTGCGTTCATCATCAATTGCATTAATGAATAAATAAAGTAGCACAACAATTATGATGCATGATATAATAAGTATAGGAGTAAGTATGAGCATTATTTTTTAGATAAAGTAAGTTTCGTGAAAAAGATAAATAACGCAGCAATAGATCCGAAATAAATTAAATTCCTACTATCAATAATTCCGTTACTAATACTATTAAAATGGTGTTTTATTCCGAAGTTATGTAACGGATAATTTGTAATTTCAGCAACACCTTCAAATCCGTAATACAATACAAAACAGATAATTATTGCTAATAAAAAAGCTACAATTTGATTGTTACTAATGGCTGAGGTAAAAATACCAACCGCACTATATACCATTGCAATACATAGTAGCCCAAAATATGCACCCAATGTGCTACCTAAATCAATATTACCAACAGGATTACCTAATTGTTGTACCGTATAAATATATAATAAGGTAGGAAGTAACGCTAAAACAACTAAAATTACCGCTCCAAAATATTTGCCTAAAATTAGTTGCAGTAAAGAAATTGGCTTAGTGAATAGCAACTCTAAGGTTCCTTGTTTTTTTTCTTCTGCAAAACTTTTCATAGTAATAGCAGGAATTAAAAAAATAAAAATCCAAGGCGCAAGAAAGTAGAATCCTGATAAATCAGCAAAACCATACTCTAAAATATTAAATTCACCTTTAAATACCCAAAGAAATAATCCGTTTGCTAATAAAAACAAACCAATTACCAAATAACCAATTGGTGTGGCAAAAAAGGAATGTATTTCTTTTTTTAAGACTGCTAACATATAAAAACTAGATTTTTGTATTGTAAATTTCTTCAAAAATACTAAATAATATAGTTTGTTTGATAAAAATGAAAAAATCTATCGTTAAAAATTAAAAACTTCTTATTTTTGTTGCACTTTAAATCTTACTTTTAAAGTAATATAAATGTAACCCGTCGGTTTTGATTCTAAATATTGTAATCTTTCCGCAATTAAAAATACTTTTTATGAGTACTTATGATGTAGCCATTATTGGTTCAGGTCCTGGAGGATACGTTGCCGCAATACGTTGCGCACAATTAGGAATGAAAACTGCAATTATTGAAAAATATAGTACTTTAGGCGGTACTTGCTTAAATGTGGGATGTATTCCCTCAAAAGCGTTATTAGATTCCTCACACCATTATGATAATGCTATCAAGCATTTTGAAGCACATGGTATTGAAATTTCTGGTGACATTAAAATGAATTTAGAAAAAATGATTGCTCGCAAGGATAGCGTAATTGCTCAAACTTGTGATGGAATTAAATTTTTGATGGAAAAAAATAAAATTGACGTATATGAAGGTATAGGTTCTTTTAAAGACGCTACACATATTGACATTAAAGGAAAAAAGAACATTACTATTGAAGCAAAAAACACCATTATTGCTACAGGATCAAAACCATCAAGTTTCCCGTTTATTAAATTAGATAAAAAACGCGTAATTACTTCTACTGAAGCTTTAAAACTAAAAGAAATCCCAAAACACTTAGTGGTTATTGGCGGTGGTGTAATTGGTTTAGAGTTAGGTCAAGTTTACAAGCGCTTAGGTGCTGAAGTTACCGTTGTTGAATATATGGACCGTATTGTTCCAGGTATGGATAAAGCGGTTTCTAAGGAGCTTCAAAAAGTATTGAAAAAACAAAAAATGAAGTTTTTAACCTCTCATAAAGTTACTAGCGTTGCAGCAAAAGGTAACGAAGTTATTATTAAAGCTGACGACAAAAAAGGAAATCCTATTGAGTTAAAAGCTGACTACTGTTTAGTTTCCGTAGGAAGAAAACCTTACACGGATGGATTAGGATTAGAAAACGTAGGTATCAAAGTAACCGAAAGAGGTCAAATAGAAACTAACGCACACTTGCAAACTAATATTTCTAACATTTACGCTATTGGCGATGTTGTTGTTGGTGCAATGTTAGCACATAAAGCTGAGGAAGAAGGTACATTTGTAGCGGAAACTTTAGCGGGTCAAAAACCACATATTGATTATAATTTAATTCCAGGTGTTATTTATACATGGCCAGAAGTTGCAGCAGTAGGTAAAACCGAAGAGCAATTAAAAGATGCTGGTATTGCATATAAGGAAGGTAAATTTCCAATGCGTGCTTTAGGACGTAGTAGAGCTTCTATGGATTTAGATGGTTTTGTTAAAATATTAGCAGATGCCACTACTGATGAAATTTTAGGAGTACATATGGTAGGTGCTCGTGCTGCTGATATGATTGCAGAAGCGGTTGTTGCTATGGAATATAAAGCATCGGCAGAAGATGTTTCTCGCATGTCACACGCACATCCTACATTTACGGAAGCTATAAAAGAAGCGGCATTAGCTGCTACTGACAATAGAGCATTACACATGTAAAGAAACGGTTGCTCATTCCAATAATTATTGGAATATTTTACAGCAATACTAAGAAATAATATAGAGAACGTTTTTACACAAAAAAAGCAACTTTTTATACAAAAAGTTGCTTTTTTTTGGTTTAAATTTTAAAGTAACGACAAAAACACGTATCTTTACGTAAAATGTCGTGATCATGAAAGAGTATAATATAAAACCCATTAGTAGCTTAGTTGAAGAGCCTGAAGTATTTTACGGCTTAGCAAACAAGTATGACAAAATAGTAAGTATTTTAGGCGGTAGCACATCTATTGGCGCCACTATTAATAATGATATTGATTTAATAACGATTAGTCGTAGAGGTTTACCAAAATCTGTTGTGGTATTATTGAGCAGTATTTTATCTATTTCTATGGAAAAAATGAGCAGTTTATTACATATTTCTCATAGAACCTTACAGCGAAAACAACCTAATGATTTACTAAACACCTACAGTACAGAGCAAATTTTAGAAATTGCCGAGGTCATTTCTCGTGGTATAGATGTTTTTGGTAATTTACCTACTTTTACACAATGGCTACATAGTAATGTACGTGCTTTTCAAGAGCAAAAACCCATTGATTTTTTAGATACCAGTTTTGGCACAAATCTTATTTTAAATACTTTGGGGCGTATTGAATACGGGGTATATTCATGAGGTTATTTCGTATTGCAAAGCAACAATTTATAAGTGATTTAAGTGGTGAAGGCGCTCGTTTATATGGAGGAAGATGGAATACTGTAGGAATGCCAATGTTGTATTTTTCAGAACATTTATCATTATGTATGTTAGAGGTTTTGGTACATTTAGAACATAGTACATTAATATCTGATTTTTGGTTTCTAGAAATTGAAATACCTGATGCTTTAATTACACCATTATTAACTACTGAAGTTTTACAGTCCAATTGGCAACAAACTCCAGCACCACAATACACACAACAAAAAGGGACTAATTGGCTACAAAGCAATAGTAGTTTAGCAATGCGAGTACCTGCTGCTGTTTTACCTTTTGAATACAATGTACTCATTAACCCATTACACATTAAAAAAGAGCATATTAAAATTATTAGAAAGCAAAAATTAAACATAGATACTCGTCTAGTTTAAAAAAACCTCAACACATACTGACACCTATATTATCTAAGTTGTTAAAATAATGTTAAGAAAACAAACAACTGTAACTATTTCAACTTTCAAACGTCTTGTATGTACAAGAAATCATCAATCATAATCAATAAAATTAACAAACTATGAAAAAATTAACTCAACTACTTTTATTCCTATTTACAGTAGTTACATTTGCTCAAAATACACCCAAAATTGGTAGTGTTTCCGGAACTGTAATTGACGCACAAACTAAAGAAGCGCTACCGTACGTAAACATTATTATTAAAGATAGTAATAATACTATTTTAACAGGCGGTATTACCCAAGATAACGGAACCTTTAATGTTACTAAAATACCAGAAGGCACACAAACTATTGAAATACAATTTATGGGCTATAAAACCGTAATTAAAAAAAATAATTTTAGCAAGAAAAATAGCAAACACAATTTAGGAACTATTTCATTAAAAGAGGATGCCGCACAACTAGATGCTGTTACTGTAATTACAGAAACGTCTACCATAGTGCAAAAAATA
>CAZSQD010000170.1:0-4966 GCA_964608925.1 uncultured Kordia sp. | reverse complement strand
ATTGATTTTTTTTGAACTTGATAAATAATGCGTAATAATAATTATTTTTTAATATGATTAAAAAAGTTACTCTTTCCCTTTTTATATTGATGGCTACTATTGGTTTTAGTCAGCAACAAATTCATTTTTCTAATCATTTAACGGTGTCAGTACTTACTTGTGGTACGGGTGACGAATTATACAGTCAATTTGGACATAGTGCATTTAGAATTATAGACCAGCAAAACGGAATTGATATTGTTTATAATTACGGAATTTTCGATTTTAAAAAACCTAATTTTTACACCAATTTTGTAAAGGGAAAATTATATTACATGCTGGGGTATAACAGTTATTATAATTTTATACAACAATATAAATATGAGAATAGAAGTGTTTTTGAGCAGGAATTAAATTTAACAAGTTCTCAAAAAAGCAAACTAGTTTCTTTTTTACAAAACAATGCAAAACCCAAAAATGCTACGTACCAATACACTTTTTTTTACAACAATTGCGCTACTAAAATTAGAGATGTTTTAGAGGAAGTTTTTCCAAAGCAAATGGTGTTTAACAAATACTTAGAAACAAATTTCACACAACGTGACTTGATCAATAATAATATACCGCATAACAGTTGGAGTAATGTGGGTATTAATATTGCTTTGGGTTCCGTTATTGATAAAAAAGCAACACCAAGAGATTATCAATTTTTGCCAGAATATATTGCCAAATCCTTTGCGCATGCCACCATAAATGGAAAACCTTTAATAGCAAAAGAAAAAATGCTTTTAGGTAAAAAAAAGCCTCCTGTAAAATTTAGTATTACAAGTCCTTATGTAGTGTTTTCAATAATAGGTTTACTGATTATGTTAATCACTTATTTTGATTTTAAAAAGGATGTTAGAAGTGCCTATTTGGATTTTATACTGCATTTTAGTACTGGTTTTTTTGGTGTTGCCGTATTGTTATTGTGGTTGGCAACCTACCACGCTGAAACCAAAGGAAATTTAAATGTTTTATGGGCAGTAGCACCTAGTTTAATAATAGCGTTTTTGATGTTAAAAAAACAACCTCCAAAATGGTTACTACATTATTATACTTTTTTAGTGGTGTTATTGGTAACTTTATTTATAGTTTGGATTGCACGCATAGAAGTATTTGGGTATGCTTTAATTCCGTTTTTTATAGCTTTATTAGTGCGTTATGTTTTTGTGCGTAGGTTTTTGCGTGCGCATTAGGGATGTTAACTTGTGCTATACGTAAATATTTATTATATTTGCACGTACAGTAAAAATAATATTATGGATTCAAAACTCACATTAAAATTAAACGAAAGCGTAATTGAACAAGCAAAACAATTCGCTAAAGAAAATAATATAAGCCTTTCGCGAATGATTGAAAATTATTTAATGGCACTAACAGAAAGTAAAAGAAAGAAGGGTAAGGTGAGTTCGTTAATAAAAAGTTTAACAGGAGTTGTTGATCTTAAAAATGAAGATTACAGAAAAAATTACACGGATTTTCTATCCAAAAAACATATGTAATGGATAAGATTTTAGTTGACACCAATATTGTATTAGATTTACTTGCTGAACGAAAAGAGTTTCTTCTTGAAGCACAAGAGCTATTTACATTGTCTGACAAAAAAGAAATAAATCTTTACGTTTCATCTCTTACTTTCGCAAATACGTATTACATCCTTTCTCAACAAATGAAAATGAATAATGTAAGAAAAATACTAAGAAAGTTTAAGGTATTAGTATCTGTATTGCCAATGAATGATAAAATTATTGATTTATCACTTGAATCTGATTTTAAAGGTTTTGAAGATGCTATTCAGTATCACACCGCAATTGAAAAGGAAATCAATATTATAATTACACGAAATTTAAAAGACTTTAAAACGGCTAAAATACCTGTTTTCACAGCAAAAGAATATATACAACTTAGAAAATAATTGTTTTGTTGCTGCATTAATTTTATTTTTTATAGGCTTATTAGTGCGTTATGTTTTTGTGCGTAGGTATTTGCGTAAAAATTCATGAAATACTAAAAAGCCATAATTTTTGAGTTAATTTTCGCCAATTCAAGAAACCAAAAAAACCTCTCATTGAAAAATGAGAGGTTTTTTAATTTATAAGAACAAGTATTTATCCTAAAATAGCATTAAACGTTTCACTAGGTCGCATTGCTTTGTCAATTAAAGCATCATCCGTAGCGTAATGTCCGTTAATATTTACGGCTACACCTTGTACGGTATTTAGCTCGTTTATAATTTTACTTTCGTTTTCATTTAACTGCAAATAAACATTTGCAAAACGTGTTTTTAAATCACTATTTTTTGTTTGAGTAGCTAACGCTTCTGCCCAATATAGCGCTAAATAAAAGTGACTTCCTCTATTGTCTAATTCACCAACCTTACGTGAAGGTGATTTATTTTCTGATAAAAATTTATCCGTAGCATCTCCTAAAGTTTCTGATAACACCAATGCTTCTGCATTGTTATTTGTGTTTCCAAAATGCTCTAAAGATTCCGCTAACGCTAAAAACTCACCTAATGAATCCCAACGCAAATGATTTTCTTTAACAAACTGTTGTACGTGTTTTGGGGCAGAACCACCAGCTCCTGTTTCAAATAAACCACCGCCATTCATTAATGGTACAATAGATAACATTTTGGCTGAGGTACCCAACTCTAAAATTGGGAATAAATCCGTTAAGAAATCACGTAATACGTTACCTGTTACAGATATGGTGTCTTGACCTGCTTTTACTCTTTTTAAAGTAAAGTGTGTCGCTTCTTCTGGACTCATAATTTGAATATCCAATCCAGTAGTATCATGATTGGGTAAGTATTTGTTTATTTTTTTGATAATTTCAGCATCATGAGCTCTGTTTTTATCAGACCAAAAAATGGCAGGCATACCAGATGCTTTTGCACGTGTAACGGCTAATTTTATCCAGTCTTGTATTGGTAAATCTTTTACCTGACACATTCTCCAAATATCACTTTTCTCAACGTTGTGAGATAATAATACGTTTCCGTTTGTATCAGTTACATCAACTTTACCAGCAGTTTTTATTTCAAAAGTTTTATCATGTGATCCATATTCTTCAGCTTTTTGTGCCATTAAACCTACATTGGGTACAGTACCCATTGTGGTAGGATCAAATGCACCGTTTTCTTTACAGAAATTTATGGTAGCGGTATAAATGGTAGCGTAACTACTGTCTGGTATAACTGTTTTCGCATCTTGTAATTTTCCGTCAGCATTCCACATTTGTCCAGATGTACGTATCATTGCAGGCATTGAAGCATCAATAATAACATCACTTGGTACGTGTAGGTTGGTAATTCCTTTATCAGAATCTACCATTGCAATGGAAGCTCCGTTTTTAAAAGCGATAGCAATATCAGCTTCAACGGCTGCTTTTTTATCCGCAGGTAATTCGTTTAAATTACTTAATAAATTTCCGAATCCATTATTTACATCTACTCCAATTTCTTTAAATTCGGTAGCATATTTTGTAAATACATCTTTAAAATATGTTTTTACGGCGTGACCAAAAATAATAGGGTCAGAAACCTTCATCATGGTAGCTTTTAAATGTAAAGAGAATAATACACCTTTATCTTTCGCATCTTTTATTTCGGTATCTAAAAATGCAATTAATGCTTTTTTGCTCATTATAGTAGCGTCAATAATTTCGCCATCTAATAGGGGAGTACTTGCTTTTAAAACGGTTTTGGAGCCGTTTGTTGCGGTATGTACAATTTTAACATCAGTAGCATTGGCAACAGTTACGGATTTTTCATTGTGAAAAAAATCACCTTCACTCATCGTTGCTACATGTGTTTTTGAGTCAGCAGACCAAGCACCCATTGAATGCGGATTCCTTTTTGCAAAGTTTTTTACTGCTTTTGGAGCTCTACGGTCAGAGTTTCCTTCACGTAAAACAGGGTTTACTGCCGATCCTTTTGCTTTACCGTATCGTTTTTGTATGTCTTTATCTGCATCTGTTTCTGGATCTTCTGGATAATCAGGGATTCCATAACCTTGCGCTTGTAATTCTTTAATAGCAGCTTTTAATTGTGGTACAGAAGCTGATATGTTTGGTAATTTAATAATGTTTGCTTCTGGTTTTTTTGCCAATGCACCTAATTCGGTTAAGGCATCAGGTACTTGTTGGTCATCAGTTAAAAAATCAGGAAAAATAGCTAAAATACGTGCTGCTAAAGAAATATCTTTAGTCGTAATTTTAACTCCTGAAGGCTCTACAAATGCTTTTACAATGGGTAAAAATGATTGTGTAGCTAATGCTGGAGCTTCATCGGTTTTTGTATAAATGATTGTTGCTTTATCTGACATATTATTTTATATTGAATTAAATGATCTGTAATTAAATTGCTATTTTTTAGCGACACAAATATATGGTTTTAATTGATGAAATTAAAGCATTGCAGTTGAAGATGTAATGCAGTTATATGAGAATTATTAATTTAATGATTATCTGATTGTTCATTTATTAGATGCGTAATTTTTGATGTGCTGTTTTACGAAGTTGGCAATTTTTGTCATTCCGATAATAAAGAATGAGTAATTATCCATTGGTAATTAATACTTCAAAATCCAGTATTTTTTTGGAGTACTTAATTTTAAATTAGGTAATAAAAACGTTGTTTTATAGTGCGTTTTTTTTGTGATTGTTTATGTTTAGAAGTTGTACAGCATTAGAAAAAATCGTAGTTTAATGATATTTTATATTAAAATATTGTAGATTTGAATTATGGAAATGAATATTCAAAATACCAAAATAGATTTAATTAGATGGCTCACTAATTTAAACGACAAATCTCTGATTCAAAAAATCGTTGAATTAAGAAAAACTGAAACGAAAGATTGGTGGAATGAAATTTCTGATGCAGAAAAATCCTCAATAAATAAAGGGATTTTAGATTATGAGCTCGGTAAATTGAATTCTCACG
>CAZSQD010000169.1:0-4977 GCA_964608925.1 uncultured Kordia sp. | reverse complement strand
AAAACAGCGCAAGTGCGCTGTTTAAAAAATAGATATTAACGATGTTATTATTGAATATTAATTTCAGGGTTGTATTTTAAAATTTCAATAATAAAGGTTTCGTTTGTTTCTGGGCTAATATAAATTTCTTCATATTTATTGTATTTTATGATGAGTCCGTTTTGTGCAGTTGCGGGTTTTAAACCAACCCACATTGTTTGCCCTTTAATAATGGTATGAATATTTTGAAGCTTAATACTACCTCTAAAAACGCCACTTTTATAGTTAAAATATGTAGGTGTAATGGTATAGTTGGTGGTTGTAAATGTCCAAAGTATAAAAAAGGCTACAATACCAATAATACTAATTGAAATATAGTCAGCTTGTTGTAATGTTTCTTTTTGTAGTACTACATAAGTTATCCATACAAAAAGTAATAAAAGTGCAGCGACCATAAAGGTAAATAAATTGTCTTTTCGACTTTTAAATAGCATATTTATTTTTTTAAAAACTTTAAAATAACATTTAGTAGCTCAGGGTTGTTTTTTAAATCTTGCATATTATAGGTTTTCATATTATCTTGAGTACTGTCAGTTTCAACCGTTTTAAGTACATGATTCATATTTTTAATAATAGCCAATTGACTGTCTTTTTTTGCTTCTTTTAATAGGGTAGCCTCTGCTACGGAAACTTGTAAGTCTCTATCACCATTAATAATAAGAATAGGGATATTTAAGTTAGCAAGCTCTTGAGTGGGTGAAAATTTGATCCAACTCATCATAAATGGTTGTATGTCTAAATTAAAAATATTAGCTAAATGCGGACTAAATTCTTTGTCAATTTCTCCATTTTTTAATATTTTAAATGTTTTTTGTGCTTCGTCAAGCATACTTTGTTGTACGCCCATATTTTTTAGTTGATCCATTATTACAGCATCAATACTATTACCTGCTCCAGCTAATGAAATAAAACCAGTTACATTTTTTTGTGTTGCTAGCATAGCTACTAAACTACCTTGACTGTGCCCCATAATGTAAATGTTTTCATATCTTTTATTACGATTAAAATAAGTTACCACTCTTTTAGCATCAGCTATGAAATCATCAAAACGAACTTTACTAATTTCCGTTGCATTTACTCCTTTTTTAAGCATGGTTAACGCACGTTTATCATACCTAAAGGTTGCAATGTTGTTAGTGGTTAAACCTTCTGCTAAAAATTTTAAACTATTATTTTTGCCAAAATTCTGATTCCCATCTCTATCCGTAGGTCCAGATCCGGGTATGATAATAACTAATGTTTTGGTTTTTTTATTAGGAATTAATAATGTTCCTTCTACATAATCACTAATAATCAAATCCTGCTCAATAAAATTTTGAGCAATAGTGATGCTGCTAATTAAAAACCCAATGATAAATAGTTTCGTTTTCATAATGTTATTTTTTAATATGATTTCAATTTTAATGCCAATTATAACTGTTTTGTTTTTTTAAATTCAAAGTATGAGTAAGCAATGGGTATAATGCTAATAACGGCAATAATTGCCATCATAGTATAACCGATATATTGTTTACTGAGTAGCAAACTGCAAATAACAATTAAAATACCTCCCAACATCCATAGTTTACCACCTAATTGGTGTGTTTTTTTCCAAACGGTTTCACTTTCTAAAGTCCAAGGGGTTTTTATCCCAATAAAATAATTGGGTTTTACCGTTTGAAAATAGTTACCTAAACCTAAAAAAAGTAAGCCTATTAATAATTCAATTTTAAAATTATCAAAATTTTGAGTTTTGGTGATGTATAAAATACTTAGAGATAAAATAGACATAAAGGCAACTAACATAAATTTGAGTTGTGTGTATTTACTACCCATTTGTGCTAATTTATTTTTAGGATCTATTTTAGGTATAATTACCATCATTAAATACGTAAAAAAAGGGAATGCACTTAAAAAAAATGTTGAATTTTTACCGCCCCAACCATCAATTTCGCCTTTTATATTCCATTGTGTAGGGATTTTAGAAGGTAGTGCATCCCAAATGTAACTCAAATAGAGTAGAGGTAAAATACATAATATAAGTACGGGTATTTCTGTTTTAAGTTTCATGTTTTTTTTATTTGAATGGTTGTTGCTGTGTTTTTAAAGATATCATCCACTGCATTACATCTTCCATTACAGTGGTGTTGATGCTGTAAATTACATACTGTCCTTTTTTTTCAGAACTCACTAATTCGGCACGTTTTAAAATATCTAAATGATGTGAAATACTGGGTTTGGAAATATTAAAAACAGCTGCAATTTCTCCTGCGGATAAATCTTTGTCTTTTAATAAAGACAAGATTTCTCTTCGAGTTTCATCATTTAAAGCTTTAAAAACGGAATTCATTAAATTATATATTTAGACAAATATCTAAATATTTTTTTGATTTTACAAGTTTTTTGATGATTTTGTAAAGCAGGGGATTTATAAAGTAAGAATATTGGAAGATAAAAAAGTGATAAAGTATATTGTTTTTGTAAGCTAAAGGCGTGAATAAGTATAACTAAAAAGAGAGGAAGCTTTTTACATTTCCTCTCTTTTACCAAAAAACTAAATTACTATTGTTTACTGTTTTATGAAACGTTTGGTAGCAATACCACCGTTGTTATCTTTTACTTTAATTAGGTACATGCCACTTGCTAAATGTGATACATTTATGTTGGTTGAAGTGCTTTCTAATATCTTTGCCCCCATTAAATTGTAAATTATGGCTTGTTCAAAAGCTTCAGTTAACCTTACATTTAATACATTTTGTGTAGGATTTGGGTAAATACTAAAACTTAACTCATTATTGAAAAATTCAGCTACACCTAATGGAGCTCCAAATTCATATACACCCATGTCTACTGTAGTATTAAAGATGCGTTGATTCCCTAATAAATCTTCTGCTGCAGTAACGATAGCGTTATTGCCTGAATCGATAGCGGGAGATCCTGATTGTAATGTAAAATCATTATTCCCTATATCTGTAAATAATGGGTCTGTACTTACGGTATTTGTAATGTTTGCAGGAGGAATTAAGATGAAATTATTTTCATCTAAAGAATTGCCAACAGTAATATTTCCTAATTGAACAATAAAAGAACCTATAGATTTAGCAACTGTATTTGCACCTCTACTTTTATTATTCCAAAAGACACAATTTTGAACATTTGTAGTAATCGTTCCTTGATTTTGACTAATGATTAAAGTTGATCTTGTAGCATTAGTGATGCTATTAGATGTTCCGTCATCTTTATTATTTACATAAGTATTATTCGTAAATGTGCCTATTACATTGGTTCCGGAAGCATAAGCTCTAATCCAACCAGCACTCCCAGAAATCCCTAAATTTGCTCCATTGTCTGTTGCTAAATTATCACTGAACAAACAGTTTTCTATAGTAGCAGTTAAGGTGTCAGTAAGGCCATTGGTTAAAACATAAAATGAGGTTGCATATCTTGCTGTATTATTTAAAAATTTTGTATTCTTTATTTTTAAATAACTACTATTATTATCTGCAGCATATACCGCGTAAATTTCTGCTCCAGCAACATTAGCAACATTATTTTTAAACGTACAATTTTCTACGGTAAGATTAGTTTTGGAAGCTACTTTTGTAAAGCTGTTCCAGAATCAAAGAAACTATTACCAGGGGAACTTCTGTGTCCATCAGAAACAGTAATGCCATTTAATGTGAAATCATGAGCATTTACATATATGATTTTAGAAGAATTATCATTTCTGGATCCATTAGTAAATGTGATATTAGCGTCATCATTACCTAATAAATCACCTGAAAAAATAGTTTCATGAAGTCTAAAATCTCTTTGAGATAATTGTGTTTCAGAACCATTAAAACCACCATATATTTTTGTTCCATTTTTAGTAATTTCAAAATAGGCAGTTATATTTGAAGTATGAGGTTTATAAACACCTCCCGTAACCCATATTTCTTGGTTGTTAACACTTGATGCAATAGCATCTTGTAAGTTGGTATATGCATTTGCCCATGAAGTTCCGTCATTATTACCTGTTGCTTGTGCACTTACAAAAAGGGTTCCTTCTGTACGTATTTGAACAAGTTCTGACCAACCTGAAGTATAAGCTACAGAACATACTTTTCTTACATATACATCGTATAGTGAAGATTTTGATACTCCTGTAATAGTATGTACACTTCCTCCTGTAGAAGTAATATTGGTTATGGTAGCATTTCCAATTGTATCTCCACTAGTTACGTAAGCAATGTCAAAATTACCAGATTCAGTAAGTGATACATCAAACGTTGTTTCTGTAATATTGGTGATTTGTAGTGTTGCTATATCTGGTGCAAAACAAAACCCGTCGTTTTCAGCAATAGTGATTACTTCGGTATTTGTTAATATTCGATTGTAAACATGAATATCATCTATAGCATCATAATATCTATTCGTATTAGGGGTTGTACTGCTACTATTATTAGCAATGGTTACATTTTCTGTGTTGGCAGTACTTCCAACTCCAGTTAAATTAGTATTGTTAAGTGAATGGACAAATGATTCTTCTGATGTATCTACATACAATTTAAAATTAAAAGTATAACCTCTCAGTTGATTTGCAATGTTTCTAATTTCATCAAACTCAATGGTAAGTGTTATGTGGTGCCATTTATTATCAGCAACATCAGTATTAGAAATAAAGTCTAATGGATGATATTGGTTGGCTTGACCAAACGGGCTTAACCCGTGGATACCAACAATTCCAATTTTGCCATTTTCTAAATGGATGTAAAAGCCTCCTGTAGGAGAAAAGTGATCTATAATTCTTCTTTTATTTGTGTCGTCGGTACTTGTTTTAATCCAAAAACTAATAGAAAAATCGTTTCCGTAGGTAAATCTAGGTCGTGTTAAATGATCGCCATTTAAGCTAATGGCGTTATTACTTGCTCCAAATCTATCAGGAACATTTGTAGATGCTGCTCCCGTTTTTGCGAA
>CAZSQD010000168.1:0-5065 GCA_964608925.1 uncultured Kordia sp. | reverse complement strand
TAATTTACTGCTACACCATTTAGGAAAAACAGCAGAGATTTTAGTATTTTTAATAGGCGCTATGACCATTGTGGAAATTATTGATTTACACAAAGGTTTTGATGTTATAAAAAGCTGGATAAAAGCAAAAAGCAAAAAGAAGTTATTATGGATAATGGCAATATTAGCTTTTGTTTTATCTGCAATTATTGATAATTTAACTGCCACAATAGTACTAATAACACTTTTAAGAAAGTTAGTAACTAAAAGAGAAGATCGTTTGTGGTTTGCAGGTTTAATAGTTATTGCTGCAAATGCAGGAGGAGCTTGGTCACCAATTGGTGACGTAACCACTACAATGCTTTGGATAGGTAAACGTGTGTCTGCTGCTCATTTAGTAGAACGATTAATACTTCCGTCTATAATTTCTATGACAATACCTGTTTTAATTGCAAGTTTTTTACCTGCATTTCAAGGAAATATAGATGTTGATGTTAAAGATGATGATGAAGAAGGACACCGATTATTAAGTAGTAAAAAAATGTTGTTTTTAGGACTCGGAATGATTGTTTTTGTTCCTATTTTTAAGACAATTACACAATTGCCTCCATATATAGGTATGATGCTTGGTTTAGGAGTAGTTTGGTTAGTTTCAGAGTATATACACCCTGAAGAAGATTTCTCAGAAGAAAGAAAACATTTATATTCACCGCATAAAGCTTTATCAAGAATTGAAATGTCAAGTATTTTATTCTTTTTAGGTATTTTAATGGCAGTAGCAGCATTAGAAACATTAGTTTATGGTGTAACAGCAGCTGGTGAACAAGTAGGTACCTTACGTTATTTAGCAGAAATTTTAAATAACGCCATTCCTAATCAAGATATTGTTATTCTTTTATTAGGGGTGTTATCTGCAATTATTGACAATGTGCCATTAGTTGCTGCGTCAATGGGGATGTATACCGCTCCAATGGACGCTTCATTATGGCATTTAATAGCCTATGCAGCAGGAACAGGAGGAAGTATGTTAATTATTGGTTCTGCAGCAGGAGTTGCCGCAATGGGTATGGAAAAAATAGATTTTATTTGGTATTTTAAAAAAATAACATGGTTAGCAGCAATTGGTTTTGTAGTTGGATATGTGGTATTATTATTTATGGAATCCTTATAAAAACGTATAAAATGCATAATAAAAAAACCACTCCTAATCGAGTGGTTTTTTTATTTTTTAATAAATTTTAATACAAAAACAATTTACTATTTGTATTTTCGTTTATATATTTTACAAATCATACAAAAACAGCATATTTATGTCATTAACAATTCAGGAAGCAGTACAACAATTAGAAGGTGAAAATTTAGAGCAAGTAGAGCAAAAAACACTATCTATTATCAATTTGGTAAAAGAAGGTGGCTTGGGAGGGCAAATTATTATCGGTATTTTGGTGTTATTATTAGCCGTAGCCTTGTACATTTATTTTGAACGCTTATTAGCTATAAAATCAGCATCTAAAGTAGATGAGAATTTTATGAATCAAATAAAAGATCATGTTTCTGAAGGAAAAATGGAAGCTGCAACATTACTTTGCGCACAAGATAAATCGCCAGTATCAGCATTAATAGCAAAAGGAATTTCACGTATTGGGAAACCTTTAGAAGACATTCATACCGCAATAGAAAATGCAGGGCGATTAGAAATTTATAAGCTTGAAAAAAACGTAAGTGTTTTAGCAACCATATCTGGTGTAGCACCTATGATTGGGTTTTTGGGTACGGTTATTGGTATGATTATATCCATATTTGAGATTGCAAATTCAGGAGGTAATATTGATATTAAAACATTAGCAGGTGGTTTATATACTGCAATGACAACAACCGTTGCAGGTTTAGTAGTAGGTATTGTAGCTTATATGGCATACAATCATATTGTTGTAAAAACCGATAAAATTATTTATAAAATGGAAGCCAATTCGTTAGAATTTTTCGATTTATTAAATGAACCAGCTTAAGCCCATCTTCCGTCTTCCCAAAGGGAAGAAACCGCAAGTATAAGTGACAAAATGAAAGTAAAAACATAAATAACGAACAATTCCATTATTAGTTCCCTTCCCTTCGGGAAGGATAGGATGGACTTATTATGAATATTAGAGGAAGAAATAAAGTAACGCCAGAATTCAATATGTCATCAATGACCGATATTGTATTCTTATTATTGGTATTTTTCATGATTGCATCAACATTAGTATCTGCAAACGCTATTGATTTATTGTTACCAAAATCAGGAGGAAAAACCACACAATCTAAAAGTTTAGCAGTAAGTGTAACTAAAAATTTAGAGTACTATGTAGATCGTAAAAAAGTACCTAAAGCACAATTAGAAACTTATATTTTAAAAGAATTAAATGGGGTTGAAAAACCAAGTATCTTATTGCGTGCAGAAGAAACGGTACAAATGAAAGATTTTGTATTTGTAATGGATATAGCCAATAGAAATAAAATAAAATCAACTTTAGCGGTACGGTCAAAATAAATCAATAATTGTTTGCTCAAGCACACTTGAGATTTACAACTATTCAAAAAAAAAGGAGTTATTATGAAAAAAATATTTAAAGACGAAAATGAAAAGCGTGCAGCTATTTTAACAGCACTTACGCTGTTTATTTTATTTTTGTGGATGTTTTTTCATACCGCTTTTACGTACCAAGATCCGCCAGAAGAATATGGTATGGAAGTTAATTTTGGGACTACAGATACAGGTCAAGGAGATAATCAAACTACGGAGCCTATAGAAATGCAACCCAATGCTGCAGAAACGCCAGAAGAGGTTGTTGAGGAAGTTGTAGAAGAAACCCCGCCAGTAGAAGAAGTTGTAGAAACCCCTACAGAAGATGTAATTACAGAAGACACTACGGAAGATGTACCTGTTATTGAAACTTCAGAAATGCCAACGGAAGTTCCTGTAGAAGAAGTAAAACCTGTAGAAGAACCAAAACCTGTTACGGAAACCCCAAAAAAACCAACAGTTACAGAAACCGTAACAACGCCAAAACCAAATACCGCGCCTCCAAAACCAGATGCATCAACAGAAAATGCCTTATTAAATGTATTGAATGGGCCTGCAACAACAGGGTCCTCAAACGGCAGTGAAGGAGATGATAATGAAAACGGTGATAAAGGAAATGAAAATGGTGACCCCAACGCTCCAGATTATTATACCAATCCAGGTAATGGAAGTGGTGGTAATTATAATTTAATTGGCCGTTTACCTTTGCGTAGACCAATACCAGATTATTTATGTCAAAAAGAAGGGCGCGTAGTTGTAGCCATAAAAGTAAATAGAGAAGGGAAAGTAATTTCGGCAACTCCAGGAGCAAAAGGCAGCACTACTACCGAAAAATGTTTGTTAGATCAAGCTAAAAAAGCGGCTTTAAATACCAAGTGGCAATCGGCAGCAAATGCGCCTGAAAAGCAAGTAGGTAAAATTATTTATAATTTTAGTTTGCATTAAAATACCGAATGACGTATCAACAAACTTTAGATTGGTTGTTTAATCAATTACCAGCCTATCAAAAAATAGGTAAATCGGCATATAAAACCGATTTGTCTAACATTATTAAATTATCTAAATATTTAGGAAATCCGCATTTAAAATTCAAGACTATTCATGTTGCGGGTACAAATGGTAAAGGGTCATCCAGCCACATGCTAGCTTCGGTTTTACAAGAAGCAGGTTATCAGGTAGGTTTGTACACTTCCCCGCATTTAAAAGATTTTAGAGAGCGTATAAAACTGAATGGAAAAGATGTTTCCAAGCAATATGTAATTCAATTTATTAAAAAGCATCGTATTTTTTTTAAAGAAAATCAGTTGTCGTTTTTTGAAATGACAGTAGGTATGGCTTTTGATTATTTTGTAAAGAAAAAAGTAGATATCGCTATAATAGAAGTCGGTTTAGGTGGGCGGTTAGATTCTACTAATATCATTACTCCAATAGCGTCTTTAATTACCAATATTGGAATTGATCATACTGCATTTTTAGGAAATACATTAAAACAAATTGCTTCGGAAAAAGCGGGAATTATAAAAAAAGGAGTCCCTGTAATTATTAGCGAGACACAATCAGAAACAAAACTAATTTTCATCGCTAAAGCGAAAAAAGAAAAGGCTAAAATTGTTTTTGCAGATAAAATTGTAACACAGCAGTATGCAACGGATTTACTAGGAGATTATCAGCAAAAAAACATAAAAGGAGTAGTAGCTACATTACATAGTTTAAGTGAGTTTTCTATTTCGGAAAAGCAAATTAGTAACGGACTGCAAAACGTGGTTAAAAACACACAATTATTAGGGCGTTGGCAAGTTTTGCAACAAAATCCAACATTAGTTTGTGATACAGCACATAATACAGAAGGGTTGTTACTTACCATGAAGCAGCTGAAGCAACAAAAATATGCGCAATTACATATTGTTTTAGGCGTAGTTTCAGATAAAGATTTAGTGTCAATATTGCCACTATTCCCCAAAAATGCCATTTATTATTTTTGTCAACCCAATATTTTTAGAGCATTGCCTGTTGCTGAGTTAAAAGAAAAAGCTATAGCGTACGGATTAAATGGTGAAGCCTATAAATCTGTAAATGAGGCGTTACGGGTAGCGAAATTACATGCAAAATTAGCGGATTTTATTTACGTAGGGGGTAGTACTTTTGTAGTAGCAGAAATTTTATAAAAAATCACAATAAAAAAGTTGTTAACTTAAAAATAGATGTTATATTTGCATCCGCAATCGTAATGAATGCAACCTATTAAATTAGGGCAATTAGCTTTCCCGATAATTATCGGGATGGTTCAGAGTTTTTAAATAGGGCAATTAGCTCAGTTGGTTCAGAGCACCTCGTTTACACCGAGGGGGTCGGGGGTTCGAATCCCTCATTGCCCACATAATCCTTAACCTAAAAAGGATTTAAAAATAAAATTAGGGCAATTAGCTCTCCTGATAACTATCGGGATGGTTCAAAAACCTAAACAAGTTTTAGGGCAATTAGCTCAGTTGGTTCAGAGCACCTCGTTTACACCGAGGGGGTCGG
>CAZSQD010000167.1:0-5077 GCA_964608925.1 uncultured Kordia sp. | reverse complement strand
CCTTCGTTATTACATCTGTTACCAATTTACCTTTATGTTTTCCGAAGCCAAATTCTTCTTCTCCTTTTTCATTGAATATAATAAAGCCTGCAAAATCAGCCGTTTTACGACGCGTAGTAAATTCACTTAATTTTTTAACATTGTTTTCCAAATCAGGATAACGCTCTAATTGCGCTAATAAAATTTCATACGTTGCCATTGTATCTGCTTCTGCAGAATGTGCGTTTTCTAAACTTTTATTGCAGTAAAACTGATACCCTGCGCTCAATGTACGTTGTTCTTTTTTGAAGAAAATTGTCTGTACATCAACGGTTACATTATTTTTTAAGTCAAAATCAATTTCGGCACGTAAGAGTTCTTCTGCTAATAAAGGAATGTCAAAACGATCGGAATTAAATCCTGCTAAATCAGCATCTTTTATAAAGTTATACACTTCTGGCGCTAACTGCTTAAAAGTTGGATGGCTGGCAACCTTTTCATCTGTAATACCATGAATATCCGAAGATTCTTTAGGTATTGCCATTTCGGGGTTTACCAATAATGTTTTTGATTCTTTATTACCGTTGGGGTGCACTTTTAAAATTGATATTTCTACAATTCTATCTTTAGACACATTAATACCTGTTGTTTCTAAATCAAAAAAACAAATGGGTTTACTTAGTTTTAATTCCATAATTTACTATATAATTAACAAAGATACGTAATGACACGCACCTTTTACCAAACCACTTCTACTTTTATAGGGTAGTGATCGGAAAATTTATGATTGTAATTTCTAAACTTATGTGCTGCTAATTTTTTATCTACCAAAATAAAATCAATACGCAACGGAAAAAATTTAAAATTAAACGTTTTCCCAAAACCATGACCTGCCAATTCAAAAGCATCTTGATAATCCGCTTTTTTAAATTGCTTATACATATAGGAATAGGCCGTATTATTAAAATCTCCTAAAATAATTTTTTTATACCTACATTTTTCTTGATGCACTAAAACCTGTTGCGCTTGATCCTGTTGCAACACAAACTTACCCCCTATTCGTTTTACCAACAACTCTTTATCTGCTTCTTTCAAATCCTCCACATTGGGGTTAATATGTAGCGACTCAAAATGCACATTATAAATACGCAACGTGTCTTTATTTTTTACAATATCAGAAAAAATGGCTTTGTTCTGCGAATCCTTAAACACAATAACCCCTTTATCAATAATTTCATATTTACTGTAAATGGCTTGCCCATATTTCACTTTTCCTTTAGATAAAGACTTGTACTGATACGAGTATTGTTTTAAATTTACTTTTTTATGCGGATGAAACTCTTGAAATGCAACAACATCAGGGTTTTCTTTTTTTATAAAACTCGAAATTTCTTCTTGAAGATTGGGTGTTTCTATCCAATTATATAAATTAAATAAGCGCACATTATAACTCATTACCGTAAGTTGATGCGTTTTATTTTTAGCTACTTCCGAAGTTGAAAATTGATACAGTGTACTTATGTTTTTATAACCAATTGCCAACACCAATACTGACAATAATAATTGCTTTTTCACTTTTAACACCCAATACAGTAAAAAGATAAAATTTACTACTAATAAAACAGGTACCGACAAGCTCAATACGGATAATGCCGAAAAAACCTTAGGTGCTACAAACGGTAATACATAAGACAATAATAAAACTGCCGCAAACACACTGTTGAGCAGGTAAATTATTTTATCTATGTAGTTTAGTTTTTTCATATATGCTTGCGCAGGCGGGTATCTTATTTCAATTAAACTTTTTTAGTCACGAATGCACAAACTGCTGTAGTCTTAAAAAATATTTTATTTAGTTGCATGCTACCACTTATAATCCTTATATCCATGATGCAAAACACAACCTAAAAACTGCTACTGTTTACTGCATACTACTTACTTCCCAGATTGAAACAAAAATGCTTTTTCTTCTTTGGTTAAACTTTCATAACCGTTTTTGCTTATTTTTTCTAAAATAGCATTGGTTTTATCTTGTTGTGCTTTATCTTTTTGATGTACGGTTTTATGTGTAGCTCTTTCTTGATTTCTAGTTTTATGTACCGTTTTCATTTTAGGCTGTTTTGCTTTTTGAAACCAACCTACAACAGTGTCCATCATTTCACTAAAGCCTTTTCCTATATCATTTCCTTTAGCAAATTGTTTAGCATATACATAGCCCAACAAAGCGCCTCCTAAATGTGCAATATGACCACCTGCATTATTGGTTGGTAATTGAAACAAATCCAACACTACAAAAAATACACCTACATGCCATAATTTTAACTTAAATGTAAATACATTGACCTCTTGATTAGGGAAACTTGTACATACAAATATTAAAATAGCCGTAACCGCTGCTGAAGCTCCTACCAAATACGAATTTTGGTTTAATAGCGTTGGGAACACACTATAAGAAACCAGATATAATAGTCCGCCAACAATAGCTCCTAATAAATATACATTTAAAAACAATTTGCTATTAAATATTGTTAAAAACATTTTACCCATATAATACAACATCAACATATTAAAAAACAAATGCCCAAAACTGTAATGTAAAAACGCATAACTAAGTATTGACCAAGGTTTAAATACTATTTCTGAAAATGAATTATCTAATGCAAACCATTGTGTGAAAAAAGTAGTTTTAAATAATAAGGAAACAATACTTACCCCTAAAAAAACCAATACATTAATTGCAATTAGTTTTTCTACTGTATTAAAATCTTTATATTTTTCTTGTAACATTTTAATATCCATTAGTTCCAACGGTTTTTATCAAATTGTGTTCGTTTCCAATACAACATTATCAGCAAGCCAATTAACGCTCCACCAATATGCGCCCAATATGCTGTATTACCTGGGCTAAAAACAGAAACCCCTGTTAGTCCCGAAAACACATCCAACCCAATTAAAACGGGTATAAAGTATTTTGCTTTTACAGGTACTGGAAAAAACAGCAACATTAATTCGGAGTTTGGGAACAACATACCAAAACCTACTAATAAACCCATAATAGCCCCAGATGCTCCTACTGCTGGTGTATTAAATGTTTGATATAATGAGGTTAAAGATTCTGCCGAAACAAATTCTAAAATTGAAGTATCATACTGTCCTGTAGATAATATCTTGAAAATTTCCGACTCTTGCAACCCTCCAGATAGTAATGCATTAAAAGTAGGTTGAAACTGCAAATAATTAGCCAACGTATAAATTAAACTTGCCCCTATCCCTGCCGAAAAATAGAAGAATAGAAATTTATTTCTACCCCACATTTCTTCTAAAGGTGATCCAAACATCCATAAGGCTAGCATGTTAAATAATATATGATTTACATTAGCATGCATAAACATGGTGGTTACAAATTGCCACGGTTGAAATAGTGGGTTTTCAATAAAAAACAACGCAAAATATTGTTCTAAATCTACCCCTCTTGATTTTAAAACATACGTAGCCACAAAAAACAGTACGTTTATAATAATTAAATGCTTTACAGTTTCAGTTAATTTTGCCATCTATAATAATTTTTTATCAAAATCCGTTGTTGAATAGGTTATAAAAATTGGTTTGTTTGTAGGAGAAATTGTTGGTTCCTTACACGCAAACAATCTATTTACAACATCTTCTTGCTCTTGTTTATTTAATTTTTTACCACTTTTAACCGCTAAGTTTTTTGCTAATGATTTGGCTACCAATGTAGCGTGCATATTATCTTCAATGTTTTCCGTAGTTGCAGTTGCTAACAAATCCATTATTACTATAGCTACATTATCATTTTCAATAGCTACAGGCACCCCACTAATTTCTACCGTTTCGTTTTCTAACTTAGAAAACACAAAGCCTGTACTTTCCAACACCTCTTTTATTTGTTGTAAACATATCATTTCTTGAGGAGTTACATTTATAATTTCAGGAAATAATAACTGCTGGCTTACTGCTTCATTAACAGTAATATGCTGTAAAAATTCTTCAAATAAAATACGTTCATGTGCACGATGTTGATTAATAACCATCATTCCATTTTTTATTTTACTAATGATGTATTTATTTTGAATTTGAAGTGTTATTTGCTCTTGCATAAGCACATCATCTTCAAAAAACGAGCCTGTTGCTTCAGCCGATTCAAACTCCATTGTATTTGTATTTTCAAGTGTTTTGGTCATTTTAGACTCTAACCCAACATACAAACTCTCCCAACTATTTGTGTTTTTTTTCTGATAGTTTTGAGTAGCACCTCCACCGCCTTTTGACGTTGTTTTTATTTCATTAGCAAAAGGATTAAAACTTCTATCCACCTCTATTGTTGGTGCTGCAATATTTTTTTGATGATGTGCATATGGAGTATCCATACTTGCATCTCTCTGAAAATCTAATATGGGGGCTATTTGAAACTGCCCTAAACTATGTTTTACTGCCGAACGGATAATAGCATACAAATCATGCTCATTATCAAATTTTATTTCTGTTTTTGTAGGGTGTATATTAATATCAATGGTTTTAGGGTCTACTTGAAGTGCTAAAAAATATCCTGGATAGGCTCTATCTTTTAATAAACCTTCAAACGCCGCTGTAACAGCATGATTTAAATATGCACTTTTTATAAACCGATCATTCACAAAAAAGAATTGCTCACTCCTACTGCGTTTTGCAAATTCTGGTTTTAGTACAAAACCCGATATTTTTACAATTTCGGTATCTTCATTTACAGGTACTAATTTTTCCTTCGTTTTTTTACCAAAAATAGCAACAATACGTTGGTTAAAATTACTGGATGGCAACACATACACTTCACTACCGTTATGGTACATAGTAAATGAAATATTGGGATGTATTAAGGCTACCCGTTGAAATTCGTCCATGATATGACGCATTTCTACTTGATTTGATTTCAAGAAATTACGGCGTGCAGGAATATTAAAAAATAAATTTTTAACGGCTATAGATGATCCTTTGGGGGTTACCACGGTTTCTTGTGCGGTTATGGTGCTACCTTCTATTTTTATAAGCGTTCCTAGCTCATCTTCATCACGTTTTGTTTTTAGCTCCACATGTGCAATTG
>CAZSQD010000166.1:0-5174 GCA_964608925.1 uncultured Kordia sp. | reverse complement strand
ATACTAATATTTTTAATTTCCCTATTTGCGGTAAGGGTTACTTTTAAGAAGTTATCACTACTGCTTTCATCAATTAAAACAGTGTTTAAACGCGTTTTTGTAGCTTCAACTTTTGCTTGCGTTTCTTTAATTTTACTCATCATTCCCATCATATCTCCAAACATATCTTATTTTATTTTAAGGTTAATTTTTGTTTTAGTACATTTAAGACTTCAAAAATAGAAAAAAATGAATAAAACTAGCGCAATACTAATACTAACTCTTATTTTTGCAACCGCTTGTAAAAAAGATACACCTATGAAAGTAAAAACGACTATAAAAGCTCCTATAGCAAATAAAATTCCTAAAACATTAAAAATACATGATGATGTTAGGGTAGACAACTATTATTGGCTTAATGAAAAAGAAAATGAAGAGGTTATTGATTACTTAGAGCGTGAAAATGATTATTTAGATAAAATATTAGCACCTACAAAAAATTTTCAAGTCAATTTATTTGAAGAAATGAAAGGGCGTATTAAAGAAGATGATTCTTCGGTACCCTATAAATATAATGGATATTGGTATATCACTAAATTTGAAACAGGTAAGGATTATCCTATTCATACCCGTAAAAAGGATAGTTTGTCTGCGCAGGAGGAAATCTTGTTTGACGCCAATAAAATGGCCGAAAAATATGACTATTTTCAATTAAAAGGGATTAATGTAAGCCCTAACAATAAACTGGTAGCCTTTGCAATAGATACCGTTAGTAGAAGACAATATACCATTCAAATTAAAAATTTAGAAACAGGTAAAATTTTAGATACTAAAATAGAAAATACGACAGGAAGTTCCGTTTGGGCAAATGATAATATGACATTATTTTATACAGGTAAAGATGCTGAAACATTGCGTTCTGATAAAATTTATAAACATTTTTTAGGCGAAGACCCTTCGCAGGACAAAGAGGTGTTTCATGAAAAAGATGATACTTTCAATGTGTTTGTAACCAAAACAAAGTCCGATGCTTATTTGGTAATTGGTTCTAACAGTACGTTAACAAGCGAATATCAAATATTAAATGCCAATACACCTGAAGCTAATTTTAAGATGTTTCAGAAAAGAACTAGAGGGTTGGAGTATGATATTGCGCATTATGAAAATAAATTTTACATAGTAACCAATAAAGATAAGGCTACTAATTTTAAGTTGATGACTACCGTAGAAACGGAAACATCAAAAGATAATTGGGAAGATTTAATTCCGCATAGAAAAGATGTTTTATTAGAAGATGTTACCATTTTTAAAGATTATTTAGTAGTAGGTGAGCGAGAAAATGGGTTGTCAAAAATTAAAATTAATCGTTGGGATGGTACGGAATCTTACTACCTTCCTTTTGAAAGTGAAACATACACCGCTTATCCGTCAATAAATGTAGATTTTGACTCAAAAGTATTGCGTTATGGGTACAATTCATTAGCAACGCCATCATCAATAATTGATTTTGATATGGAAACCAAACAGAAAACAGTTTTAAAAGAACAAGAAGTTTTGGGCGGTATATTTGATAAAAACAATTATAAAGAAGAGCGTTTATGGGCAACCGCACGTGATGGTAAAAAAGTACCTATTTCTATTGTGTATAGAAAAGACACAAAGTTGGATGCCAATACACCTTTATTGCAATATGCCTATGGATCTTACGGCGCAACTATTGACCCTTATTTTTCAACCGTACGTTTAAGCTTGTTGGATAGAGGTTTTGTATATGCAATAGCACATATTAGAGGAAGTCAGTATTTAGGACGTCCTTGGTATGAAGATGGGAAATTATTACATAAAAAAAATACGTTTACTGATTTTATAGATGTTTCTAAATTTTTAATCGAAAAAAAATACACTTCAGCAAAACATTTATATGCAATGGGCGGTAGTGCAGGAGGGTTATTAATGGGAGCAGTCATGAATATGAGCCCCGAAACCTATAATGGAGTAGTAGCACAAGTACCCTTTGTAGACGTAGTAACAACAATGTTAGATGATAGTATCCCATTAACCACAGGAGAATATGATGAGTGGGGGAATCCAAATATCAAGGCATATTATGAGTACATGAAAAGTTATTCGCCATATGATAATGTAATTGCACAAAAGTATCCAAATACCTTAATAACAACAGGTTTTCATGATTCTCAAGTACAATATTTTGAGCCTGCAAAATGGACAGCAAAATTAAGGGAGTTAAAAACGGATGATAATTTGTTATTATTTAAGTGCGAAATGTCAACAGGACATGGAGGTGCATCAGGGCGTTTTGAAGCTTTAAAGGAAGTAGCAGAAGAATACGCTTTTATCTTTTATTTGGAAAATATTACAGAATAATAAAAAATACGTATATTTGTAAGGTTTTAATCGTAATATTTAAAAGCGATTAAACGGTAACGGTTTATAATAAACCATATTTTTAATCAAAAAACTGGGTAAAATTAGTTTATGAAAAAAGAAATCAAAGCAAAAAATAATATTTTGGAATTAATTGGTAATACACCATTAATTAAACTACAAAATATTACCAAAAACTTAACGGGTAATTTTTACGCTAAAGTAGAAGCGTTTAATCCTGGGCATTCATCAAAAGATAGAATAGCACTCTATATTATTGAAAAAGCAGAAAAAGAAGGTATTTTAAAACCTGGAGACACTATTATTGAAACCACTTCTGGTAACACAGGGTTTAGTATAGCCATGGTAAGTATTTTAAAAGGATACAATTGCATACTTTCAGTAAGTTCAAAATCATCACCAGACAAAATAGATATGTTGCGTACTATGGGCGCAAAAGTATACGTTTGTCCTGCCAATGTAGCAGCTGATGATCCACGTTCCTATTATGAAGTAGCAAAAAGATTGCATAGTGAATTAGAAGGTTCTATATATATCAATCAATACTTTAGTCAATTAAATATTGATGCACATTACCAAACTACAGGACCAGAAATTTGGGAACAAACTAATGGTTTAATTACGCATTTTGTAGCATGTAGTGGTACAGGTGGTACTATTTCTGGTACAGCAAGATATTTAAAAGAGCAAAACCCTAACATTAAAATTTTAGGAGTAGATGCGTTTGGGTCGGTAATTAAAAACTTTCATGAAACAAAAGAGTTTGATAAAAATGAAATTTACCCATACCGTATAGAAGGATTAGGTAAAAATTTAATACCAGGAGCTACGGATTTTGATGTGATTGATCAGTTTATGAAAGTAACGGATGAAGCAGCAGCACACACAGCACGTGAATTAGCAAAAACAGAAGGTATTTTTGCAGGTTATACAAGTGGTGCAGCTATACAAGCAACCAAGCAGTATGATGCAGCAGGAATGTTTGATGCAACTAGTAATGTAGTGGTATTATTACCAGACCATGGATCACGTTATATGAGTAAAATATATAATGAAAACTGGATGGAAGAACAAGGTTTCTTTGACAGTGTACATAATGAAGATGTAAAAAAAGTAGAATATATTAAATAATATTTTAGAATAATATTATTTAAAAAAGCCAGTATATGTACTGGCTTTTTTATTGTTTAAAAAATAATTATGAAAAGTAGTATAAAAAGGTTATTTTTGCGTTTCAAATCTAAAAATTAGAGCATGAGAGATTTATTTGAAAAAATCTACAAAGATAAAGGACCACTAGGTAAATGGGCAGAAGTTGCAGAAGGATATTTTGTATTTCCTAAGCTAGAAGGAGAAATTTCTAATAGAATGCATTTTCAAGGAAAAGAAGTGGTTACTTGGAGTATTAATGATTATTTAGGTTTAGCCAATCATCCAGAAGTACGTAAAGTAGATGGAGAGGCAGGTATAAAATACGGTTCGGCATACCCAATGGGAGCACGTATGATGTCTGGTCACACCGAGTTACATGAAAAATTACAAGATGAATTAGCTGAATTTGTTGATAAACAAGCAGCCTATTTAGTAAACTTTGGGTATCAAGGTATGGTGTCTGCAATAGATTCTTTAGTATCTAAAGATGACATTATAGTTTATGATGTAGATGCACATGCATGTATTATTGATGGTGTTCGTTTACACATGGGTAAACGCTTTACATATCGTCATAATGATATGGAAAGTATAGAAAAAAACTTAGGTAGAGCAGTTAAACTAGCAGAAAAAACAGGCGGAGGAATTTTATTAATTTCAGAAGGTGTTTTTGGTATGCGTGGAGAACAAGGTAAACTAAAAGAAATAGTAGCACTTAAAGAAAAATATAACTTCCGTTTATTAGTTGATGATGCGCACGGTTTTGGAACTTTAGGAAAAAGGGGAGCCGGTACAGGTGAGGAGCAAGGAGTACAAGATGGTATTGATGTTTATTTTGCAACTTTTGCAAAATCAATGGCAAGTACAGGAGCCTTTTTTGCTGCCGATCAAGAAATTATTGATTTCATGAAATACAACATGCGTTCGCAAATGTTTGCAAAATCATTGCAAATGCAATTGGTTGTTGGCGCATTAAAACGCTTGGATATGTTGCGTACCATGCCAGAATTAAAAGCTAAATTGTGGGAAAACACAAATGCATTACAAAAAGGATTGCGTGATAAAGGTTTTGATTTAGGAACTACGCAAACCTGTATTACACCCGTATATTTAAATGGTAGTGTGCCAGAAGCAATGGCTTTGGTAAAAGATTTACGTGAAAATTATAGCGTATTTTGTTCTATTGTAGTTTATCCTGTAATACCAAAAGGATTAATTTTATTACGTTTAATACCAACGTCTACCCATACTATGGAAGATATTGATATTACCGTAAATGCTTTTGAGAGTATTAGAGAGCGTTTAGAAAACGGAACCTACAAAAAGTTATCTGCAGCAGTTGCAGCCGCATTTGGAGAGTAAGAATACGCTTCAAAATTAGATATAAAAAAAGCAACAGTTTTAACTGTTGCTTTTTTGTTTTAAATGTTTATTTATATAAATTAAATACTTAATCAATGATCCATAATAATATAGATTTGTTATTTGAGTCTTTAATTTTTTGATCAACATTTTTCATAAATTGATTAGAAACAGTAGGGCATCCCCAACTTAATACAATTGGAGTAGGATAAGTTTCTTTATCAGGAACACCTTCCCAAGAGTGTAATACAACAACTCTATCAGTAGCATTACTA
>CAZSQD010000165.1:0-5262 GCA_964608925.1 uncultured Kordia sp. | reverse complement strand
GTATAGGTTACACTAAATTATTCAATGAAAAAAATACTGAAATAAGTGGTAGTGCAAACATCTATTTAGACACTTGGAGTCCTGTATATCCTACAGAAATAAAAACCTATGTAAACACTTCAGGAAATTTAAATGCCGATTTTTTTAGTGGCGTTCCCATTTTAGACCAAAATGGAGCTACTATTGATAAAAATGGAGTAAATGCTTGGAAACCTATAAATAATACTTTAGTTGAAGATAAAGGGAGAAATACCTATTCATTTACCCTTAGCTTTTCTCAAATACTTAGTAAAAAAGCACAATTTTCTATTTTTACTGATATTGTTATGCAAAAAGGTTGGCTTTCCAATCCTATGCAACGCGTCTATTTTGCTGATAAAGCTAATTTTTACATTGGTAATCCTGCGCATATACCAATCTACACCACCACTAATAATACAGGGGTTTTTCAATTAGCAGATGATATTGAACGCTTACCAGATAATCGTTTTAAATTACCAATTGGGATAAGATACCATCAATACATAAATGAAAAAGTAGTGCTAAAAACATATTATCGTTATTATTATGATAATTGGGGTATTAACGCACATACTTTTAATGTAGAAATACCATTTAAAGTAAACGATAAGTTTACAATTTACCCAAATTACAGGTATTACGCACAAACTCAAGCGGATTATTTTGCACCTTATGAGCAATTACTATCCACTCAAAAATATTATACGTCTGACTATGATTTATCAAAATACAATGCCAATCAATTGGGTATGGGTATTAAATACAAAGATATTTTTACCTCAAAACATATTTGGAAGTTTGGACTCAAAAACCTAACCCTAAACTACAACTACTACAAACGCAATACAGGTTTAAAAGCGCATATTGTAGCATTTGGAGCTAAATTTATTTTAGATAAATAACAATTCGTCATATTTATAATTCCTGAAAAAATAGCAATTTTTAAGAAAATTTACTCAGAATTTTAACACATTTACTCCAATACTTTTAACATTTAATTAAGAAGGTTGCGCTTACATAACCCATAACTTTGTGATTATTAATCAATCAAAATAAGTTATGAAAAAAGTATGGCTATACTTCCTGATTCTCATCATTTCAGGTATCACCTTTGCTCAAGACAGCATTGTTCACAAAGAAATTAATATTAAAAGGGTTCAAAAAGCACCAAAAATTGATGGTGTTTTAGATGACATTGCATGGGCAACTACTAATGTTGCTGATGGCTTTACTATGCTTCGCCCAGATAGCGGTAAACCTGAACCACAAAATTTAAAAACAGAAGTACGTATTGTTTATGATGATGATGCCATTTATTTTGGCGCATATTTATACAATGATAGCCCAAATAAAATACCAAGAGAATTTCAAACACGTGATAATTTTGGTAATGCCGATTTTTTTGGAGTCGTTTTAAATCCGAATAATGATGGCATCAATCAAACTGAGTTTTTTGTAAGTAGTGCAGGGAATCAAATGGATGCAAAAGTGAGTGCTGGTGGACGAGAAGATTTTAGTTGGAATTCCGTTTGGAAAAGTCAAATAACCTTTACAGATAAAGGATGGATTGTAGAAATCAAAATACCATATTCTGCATTACGTTTTAGTAATGACAACGTGCAAACTTGGGGATTAAATTTTCATCGTCATCACCGAATCAATAGAGATCAATATGTTTGGAATCCTATTAATGTAGAAGTAGGAACCTTGAGTCAATATGATGGTATTATTACCGGAATTGAGAATATAAAGCCTCCAGTACGCTTGAGTTTTAATCCGTTTGTTTTCGGGGGTGTTAGCAGTTTTGATGGTACGGATGAATATAATTGGAGTGCTGGGTTAGATGTAAAATATGGCATTAGTGAAAACTTTACTTTAGATGCTACATTAATTCCTAAT
The DNA here is from genome assembly GCA_964608925.1 of uncultured Kordia sp. GTDB lineage: Bacteria > Bacteroidota > Bacteroidia > Flavobacteriales > Flavobacteriaceae. The sequence continues at coordinate 3,342 of CAZSQD010000165.1, read as the reverse complement.
TTTGGACAAGTAGGGTTTGATGATGTCACACTAAATCTAGGGCCGTTTGAGCAACGTTTTTCTGAACAACGTACTTTTTTCACAGAAGGTACGGATTTGTTTAGAAAAGGAGGCTTGTTTTTTTCCAGACGAATTGGTAGTGCACCCACAGGTTATCCTAATTTAGCGGCAGATGAGCAAGAAATTGATCGTCCAAGAAAAGTAGATGCCCTAAATATTATTAAAATTTCTGGAAGAACAAAAAAAGGATTAGGGATTGGGTTTTTAAATGCCATTACTGAGAAAACAGAAGTAGAAATTAAAAAAACCGAAACCGTTGGCGCAAATGAAGTTATTAGTTATCGTAATGAAGTTATTGAGCCACTTGCAAATTACAACGTACTTGTTTTAGACCAACAATTCAATAAAAATTCGTCTGTTAGCTTGGTTAATACCAATGTGATTAGAAATGGCGAATTTAGAGATGCTAATGTAACCGCACTTTTATATAATATCAAAACCAAAAACAACAAATACGGTGTTGATGGCGGTATAGCTATGAGTAATATTTATAATGGCAACGGAGAAAACCCAGTAACAGGTTTAGAAGGAGATATTGAAATTGGTAAAATAAGCGGAAAACACCAATATGATATTGAATTAGAATTTGTAACCAAAAAATACAATAAAAACGATTTAGGTTTTCAAAGGGGTAGCAATGAAATGGACATTAGTGGAAGTTACTCCTATCGAATTTTCAAGCCCAAAGGAAAACTAAACAACATGAATTTAAGTTTTTGGGGAAATATGAAGTATTTGATGGAGTTGGATGAAACCACTGCAAGCTATCAAGAAAAATCAAATTTATATACCGGAAATCGATTTGGTGTAAATGCATTTTTTGTTACCAAAAAACAACTTGCCTTTGGAGTAAATGCCAATACAGGGCTTGGGTTGCAATATGACTATTATGAGCCTAGAATTGATGGTCGTTTTTTTAAAAACAACCCTAATACAGGTGCGAGAGTATGGGCATCTACCAATTACAGTAAAAAGTTTGCTATTGATGCATCTGCCTATCAAAATATTCAGCTTAATAATACCGAAAAATACACCTCTTTAAATTTTTCACCAAGGTATCGTTTCAATAATAAAATTACCCTTATTTATAACATAAATTATGGTTTTGGAAGTAATCAAAAAGGATATGTTACTCAAAATAGTGGCGATATTATTTTTGGAAATCGAAAAGTTAAACGTGTAACTAATACGCTATCTACCAAATATAACTTTAGCACCAAAGCAGCGTTATCACTATCGTTTAGACATTTTTGGTCACCTGTAAGTTATGATAGTCAATACTATAAATTAGAAAATGATGGTACGCTTACCAATAGTAGCTATACCAATAACCACGATATTAATTTTAATACTTGGAATATTGATTTAAACTTTAATTGGGAATTTGCTCCAGGGAGCCAATTGATTGCTTTGTACCGTAATTCAATTTTCAATCAAGATGATAAATCTCAATTGAGTTTTAATGACAATCTTAACAATTTGTTTGATCAATCCATACAGCACAACATCTCATTAAAATTAGTCTATTTTATTGATTATAATAATCTGAAAGGGATATTTAAAAAGACCAACAGTTAAAATTAGGAGAAATCAATTGGGTTACTTACTTTTACTTTTCCATATCATATAACTAATGATTACAGCAAAAAATATTCATAAATATTACGATGATTTACACGTTTTAAAAGGTGTAAACTTGCATATAAAAAAAGGCGAAATTGTTTCTATTGTAGGGAGTTCTGGAGCAGGAAAAACCACATTATTACAAATTTTAGGAACCTTAGATGCTATTGATGTAAAAAGTGAAAGCAGTCTAACCATCAATAATACTGTAGTAAATACACTTAATGAAAAGCAGTTGGCTAAATTTAGGAATGAACACATTGGTTTTATTTTTCAATTTCATCAATTACTACCTGAATTTACAGCATTAGAAAACGTATGTATTCCTGCTTTTATTGGCAACAAAAACAAATTAGAAACCGAAAAACGTGCGTTAGAATTACTAGATTTTTTAGGATTAGCGGATAGAGCCAATCACAAACCTAATGAGTTGTCTGGTGGTGAGCAACAACGTGTAGCAGTTGCAAGAGCCTTAATAAATAACCCAAGTGTTATTTTTGCTGATGAACCTTCGGGTAATTTAGACTCCAAGAGTGCTGAAAACCTACATCAACTTTTTTTTGAATTGCGTGATAAATTCAACCAAACTTTTGTTATTGTTACCCATAACGAAACTTTAGCGGATATGGCAGACAGAAAATTGATTATGAAAGACGGTAATATAATTTTATAAAAGTGGTTGAAAAACTAAGCCCTATACAACTCCAAGAATTTCTAAATACAAAAGTTTTAGAATACAACCAACCCAAATTTATTGAGAGTGACCCCATTCAAATACCACATCAATTTACGTTAAAAGAAGATATTGAAATTGCAGCATTTTTAACCGCAACTATTGCTTGGGGCAAACGCAACATGATTATTAAAAACAGTCATAAAATGATGGAGCTCATGGGTAATTCACCTTATGATTTTGTCATGAGCCACCAACCACATCATTTAGATATTTTTGAAGGTTTTGTACATCGTACTTTTAACGCTACTGACTTTGGTTATTTTATAACCGCATTACAACACATTTATAAAAAGCATAACGGTTTGGAAGCTGTATTTATTCCGAAAGTAGGAAAAAACATTCAAGATGCTATTGCTAATTTTAAACAAACTTTTTTTGAAATTGAGCACCCCACAAGAACCACAAAACACGTTTCTAACCCACAAAAAGGAAGTGCCGCCAAACGCATTAACATGTTTTTACGTTGGATGGTGCGTAATGACAATACTGGAGTAGATTTTGGTATTTGGAAAAACATTAAACCTGCACAATTATCTTGCCCTTTAGATGTACATTCTGGCAATGTTGCCCGCAAATTAGGTTTACTAATTCGTAAACAAAACGATGCAAAAGCATTATTAGAATTAGATAATAGTCTACGTAAATTAGATGCTACTGACCCCGTTAAATATGATTTTGCACTATTTGGCTTAGGGATTTTTGAAGGGTTTTAATTACGGGGTAATAGCCTATAAAAAATACATAAATACGAATCTATTACCATACTATATGTATTTATAAAATCACCCCTCCCTAATATTAGGTATATTTGAGTTTCACTATTTTATTTGTCAAAAAAACCAATAATACATTTTATATTTGTTGTGTACTTATAGCAATATAAGTTACATTAAGTAAGTTTTTTTTGGTAAAAAAGTCTTGTT
>CAZSQD010000164.1:0-5304 GCA_964608925.1 uncultured Kordia sp. | reverse complement strand
CATCTGTTTTTGCAATATTAATACTGTTTGATGTATAATTTTCACTATTTCCTTCAATTTTAAATGCTTGATTACATTCATAGTTAAAAGTTACATTACCTGCATCATCACTGGTTTTTGTACCTACTTTATTATTTTTATCATCAAAAATAACTACTGAAGTATTTGGTAATGGTTTACGTGTTTTACTATCTACAATTGTTACTACTAAAGCAACATCACAAACAGGTATAATTTGATCAAATGTATAAATATCATCACTACCTACACCACCACTTCTGTTAGATGCAAAAAATCCTTTTTTAGAATCTTCGTCTACTGTGTAGCTAAAATCGTCTTTATTAGAATTTATTGGCGCTCCTACATTACGTACTGCTCCGTATGAATTCCCTTCTAACTGTGTTGCAAATACATCCATCATTCCTAAACCAGGATGACCGTTTGATGCAAAATACAAGATGTTTTTACTACTTACATAAGGAAACATTTCTGAGCCTTCTGTATTTACACTTTTTCCTAAATTTACAGGTTCTCCATAAGTAGCATCTTCATTTATGGTTACATACCATAAATCTGCTCCACCCATAGTTCCTTCCATGTCAGAAGAAAAATACAAACGTTTCCCGTCTGCACTTACTGCTGGTCCACTTGCGTTACTGTTTTCATTATTAAATGGCAACGTAACTACGTTACTCCAAGTTCCGTCAACCATAGTAGTTGCATATATATTTATGGTACTAATGCCTGCATCATCTTTTTTAAACTTTTTACCAAATAAACCTGCTTTACGGTCTAAGCTTTCTCCTGAAAAATACATAGTTTGCCCATCTTTACTAAAACTTACTGTACCTTCATTGTATTTAGAGTTTACTTTAGCGCCCAACATTGACTCATTGGTTAATGCGTTTGTAGGTGCATCATAATCTGATACATAAATATCTAAATATGGCTCTTCATTCCAACCATATTTTTTTGATTTACCGCTTCTTGCAGATGCATAATACACTTGACCTTCATGCATTACTGCACCAAACTCTGAATATTTTGTATTAAAACCTTCAACTAATTTTACTGTAAACTTTGGTTCACTACTTAATAGTTCAGTTACTGTATTCGGGTTTTTTTTATGTGCAATGGCGCGGGCATCATTAGGAGCTATTGCTGCTAATTTATCCATCCAAACGTTTGCTTTTTTATAATCACCGTTTGCTTTTAACATTTGGGCATAACGGAAATATTGTTCCACGTCCGTACTAGTACCTACTACTTTTGCATAATATTCTGCTGCTTTTTCGGTATTGAATACATTGTAATAGGTATCTGCCAAACGACCATAAACATAATCATCTGCTTCTCCTTTTTCAATTACTTTTAGGTATGAAGATATGGCATCTACATATTCTAAATCATTAAAATGTTTATCTGCTTTTACTGTTGCTTTACTCTGTGCGTTTACACTACTTAATCCTAATAGTAATAAACCTGTATATATATACTTTTTCATTTTTGTTATACTTTATATATTAGAAAAATCTTGGTGAACGTGATACTTTTTTCGGGAAGTTTAAATCAAACTGTAAAAATACTTCATGTGAAGCTGCTGCAGCTTCACTAATATCTGTTAAAATATGATCATATGCATACCCAATTCTGATACTTTCAGAGAAAGCAAAACCTACTAACCCACTAACTGAATCTTCATTACGGTAAGAGGCTCCAATTTCAAATTTATCAAAAAACAAGAAATTTGCATTTACATCAAATGATACTGGTGCTTCAAAAGAAGATTTTACTAAGAATGAAGGTTTAAATTTTGTATTATCGGTAATTTGAAATACATAACCCGCTGTTAAAAAATAGTGGTTAATTTCTGATCCATATTTTTTACCGTCTTCATCTAAGTGTACACTGTTTAACATATTAGGTATTGATAAACCTACATAGTATTTTTCACTATAAAAGAAAGCTCCAATACCAGCATTTGGTGTTGCACTACTTACATCATTTGCAAATAATGGATCACCTGGTAAAGTTGTTGTGGTACCGCTATTTAAAGCAATATCATGTAAGGTTACGCCTGCTTTAATACCTAATGCTAATTTTGTAGTTTCACTTACATTAAAGCTGTAAGAAAAATCGGCATAAATATTGTTTTCTTTTACAGGACCGTGTTGATCTGAAATTACAGATAATCCTAAACCTGTACGTTCCCCTATTGGACTGTGCCCAGAAAGGGTAAAGGTTTTAGGAGCACCATCAAACCCTGACCATTGGTCACGATATAATGCTACAATTGATAGACTCTCATTAGAACCCGCGTAAGCTGGGTTAATTACCGCTTGGTTATACATATACTGTGTATACTGCGGATCTTGCTGAGCGAAACTGGTACTACTATAAGCTAATAGTACAACGAATGCAATTACTAATTTTCTCATTTGGTTTATTTAAGTTCTAGTTTAGTTTTTATTATTATATTTCTCTATTGATATATACCCATCCTTTTAATGGTGTTCTTCCGTCTGTAAATCCTAAAACATAGTAGTAGGTTCCTGTTGGTAGTAAATCACCACTATCATTTGTACCACACCATTCACGTACATAATTAGCATTGTCAAATACTTTAGTTCCGTAACGGTTAAATACTTGCATTTTTGCAATATTCTCTTTTGCATCTAAATCATCTAAAACAATACAATCATTTACACCATCTCCATTTGGTGAAATACCAGAAGGTATGATTACACAATTTGCATTTTCATAGAAACTTACATTCATCATATCTTCCCCTGAACACCCTGTTACAGAATCGGTAGCAGTTACTGTAAATTCTCCAAAAACATACATGCCATTAACTACATTTACATATACCAAACTACCATCTACTGGACTGGTAAATTGCGCTGTACCGTTTGCATTCCCGTTACTTCCTGAAACAGATGTTGCCGTAATTAGGTAGGTATCGTTTGTTGCTCCTGGAATATCCACTCCATTATATGACCATTGATAGTTTAAAGCACTCATGTTTGGATCATTTGCATTGGTAACATTTGCTTCCAATAATAACTCTTCATTAGCGCATTTAAGAACATCAGCTCCTAAATTTGGAATTGGGTTAGGATAAAATTCAATATGTACGTCGTCTGTAAATGAACAAGTAGTACCTGTATAGGTTATTTCTACGGTATAATCTCCTGTGGTATCAATATCCAAAATTTGTTCTGTATCTCCTGTGGTTGTGTTTACCATGGTACTACCTGTAACAACTGTACCGTTTTGATACCATGTTATTACTGTACCTGTTGGTAAAACTCCTGCATTTAAAGTTGCGGTATCTCCTTGACAAAGTGCAGCAGGATCTCCTAAAAGCACATCACTTCCTAAATCTAAACTTCCTAAAGAGAAACTTCCTCCCTCTAAAAATATGGTAGTATCAAATGCACTATCAGTATTATCTGCTACTACTAATTTAATATGGTAGCTTTGCCCTGGCACTACATTAGCTTGTGCTATTAAAGGAATGGTACGCCCTTCATAAGCAATTTCTTCACTAGCTTGTGTGTATCCTGCAAAATAAATTTCATTTGCTTCTGCACAACTCCCTATAATTTCTGGATGAATATTGGTTACCGAAACAATATTACTAGCTGTATTGGTTGTTGGTAATATCGCTAAATTGGTTTGTGTACCTCCTGCATCCGTTAAAATAAAAGCAAAAGCATCTTCATAAGTACACTCATAAAAGCCATTATATTCTGATGATGCCATTATGAAATTAAACGACACTTGATCGGTTACGGGTACAAAATCAAACTCAATATAAGTAGCATCATTTGTATTGGTTATTCCTAAAATAGTTTCTAAATCCGTATCACCAGGTGAGTTGAATGAACCACTTGTTACACCACTAAATGGACCTGGAGCATCTGTTGCTCTACCTGAAGATATCATTAATCCGTCAGCAAAAGGAAATATAGAACCGCCATCAGTAAAATAACCGATACCAGTATCTGCACCTGTTGAGTGACTTGAAAACTGTACATTTGAAACGGTTGCACAATCACTGTTTTGTATTAATATGTCTTCAATTAATTGTGTTTCCGTATACGTTGTAATATCGGCAGTAATTGGAGGTGGAGGTGTACCTATACATACATCAAATACAGAATCTTGACCTGGAGTTCCTGTCCAAGAATATACTCTTACATAATACGTATTACCTGCTGTTAAACCAGTAGCATCACTTGTGTTAGGATCACTACAGTTTAATTGTGTTAATGCGGCACAGTTTGCACCTTCATATAATACATGATATAAATCAGTGGTACTTCCTGTAATGTTATCTAAACTAATTGTATGTGCTGTTGATGTTGCTACAAAAGTAAACCAAACATCATCATCTGCTGTTCCAAAACAACCATTTGGCTCTGGCGATGCCGTTGCTCCTATAAGGGTTGCAGAAGTTACTGTGCCACATGCTAAGTCTGGATTTACAGTAAGTACTACTGCATTTGAACAGTCATCATTTACTGCAGGTGTAAATGTAGTAAATGATTCCTCTGTACATCCTGTTGCGGTGCCTATAGCATTCATAGGCTCTATATTTACAAAATATGTTGTAGATATATTTAGTACCCCTAATGCATAACTGGTAACATTACCTATGTTTGTGGTTGCTAATACATCTCCTGCTCCTGAAGTTGTGCCTACTGTTAAATTGTAAGAAACGACACCTCCTGTTGCTGCTGACCAAGAAAGGTTACCATCAATTGGCACAAAAGTAGCTCCATTTAACGGATTAGTTAAGGCCGCATCACAGTTTGGTGCTGCAGTTGGTGTAAAAGTTACCTCAACATCTATAGTAATGGTTACATTATCTCCTGGTGCATAATTATCATTATCTTGTGATGTTATATTTAAGGTTGCAAACCCTGTAATATCAATATTATTAAATGCCGTATTACATTGGTTACTCAAAATTGAAGTACCATCCACATCTAAATTGAAACCATACCAACTAGGACAATTCCCATCAGATATTTGTGGGTTTACTAATTTAATTGCTGTAGGTGCAGTACCTCCATTACATGTTAAATCCGCAATATTAATGGTTAACACTGTGGGGTCATTATCATTACCGGAAACTGTAAAAGTTTGTGTACAGGTGGCTTGGGCGTTTACATAAACGCTTGACATTACAAACAATAAAAATATTATTTTTTTCATAATTAATTTAGGTATTAAAATATTATTAATGATATACTTTTTCATCTTTCTATATTTTTGAGGTTACTTAATTGGGTT
>CAZSQD010000163.1:0-5659 GCA_964608925.1 uncultured Kordia sp. | reverse complement strand
AAAAACCTCAGCAATTACTTGCTGAGGTTTTGAGTTTATTTGTTCTTGTCCCGATAATTATCGGGAGCGCTCGAACGGATAATTTATTTTGACATTCTTTCTGCCATTAATAATGCATTGTAAGCATTTACAATTTTACCTGATGTAGAAACTGCATCTAAGGTTTTAATGTTAGCAGCATCACCACCAATAACTACTTTGGTTTTGATTGGTAAACCAGAATCCATTAAGATATGTTTTACTTGTGAAGCGCTTAGTTTTGGGTAATAAGAACGTACTAATGCGGCTACACCTGCAACATTTGGTGACGCCATTGACGTACCTTGTAGGTGCTTATATTTGTTATGCGGTACTGTTGCATAAATTTTTACTCCTGGAGCAAAAACATCTACATTAATTTTACCGTAGTTAGAAAAATTAGCTACTAATTGATCACCGTATTGAAAGTTTAATGCTCCAACAGTCAAGAAATTATCAGAAATTTCGGCACTGTTATTTACTTGATCATTTGGATAAATATTTTTTACATCTAAGTCTTGACCATCATTACCTGCTGCATTTACAATTAAAACATCATGTTTTGCTGCATATTTAATAGCGTCATACACCCACTTGGAGTGTGCTGCGTATGATTTACCAAAACTAGTATTGATTACTTTTGCTCCGTTATCTACTGCATAATAAAACGATAACGCAATATCCTTATCATACTCATCTCCGTTTGGTACGGCTCTTACGGTCATAATTTCTACATTATTAGCAATACCGTTCATTCCTTTACCATTGTTACGCTCTGCTGCAATAATACCTGCTACGTGCGTACCATGTAAAGCTTCGTCCTTATCTGGCCCCCAAACATGGTTGTTACCATAATATTTATCAGTAATATCATTAGGGTTGTCTTTTAACACTCCTCTAAAATCTTTAGTCATATTTAAATGACTGTTTAAAGAACTTGTAAAGTGTTCTACTCCACCTTTAAGGCTTTCTACCATTTTAGCTAATGATTCTACTCCATTACCATAAGCAAAATTTGCCATTCCAATAGCAGTTTTTAATTCGTCATTAGGATTTTTAATTGCTTTTACTTCTGCTTTAGTATACTCTTTTTTACCAAAATGTTTGGTTAAAACTTCATCAGCACTAGTTGCTTTTTGCAAATACCCTTCATAGCGTGTTTTGTTTTCTAAAGCTTCTTTATGTTCTGTATCATATTGTGCTTTTGCTTTTGCAACGGTTGCGGCATCTGCCAAACTTGGGTTTCTTAAAATACGTACAAACTCTAAGTTTTCATCTGTAATATCTCCTAAAAAGTTCCAACCGTGTACATCATCAATATATCCGTTACCGTCATCATCTTTACCGTTATTTGCAATTTCTTTTTTATTGGTCCATAACACGTTTTTTAAATCTTCATGTTCAATATCAATACCAGAATCTACAACAGCAACAATTACCGTTTTTCCTTTTTTTCCTTTTAAAAATTTGTAGGCTTTATCAACACTCATACCAGGGATGGTATCTTTTACTAAATCTAAATGACTCCACGTATTTAATTGTGTTTCTGTCAATTTAGATGTTTTCATTGGCGTATTGTCAATGTTTGCGATTGGAGTAGAAATTACTCCGCTTGTACCTCCACAACTTGCTAAAATAAAAGCGGTAGTTGCTGATAAAAATAATGGTTTTAATGATTTCATAATTGAATATTTAATTTTTATTATTGGTATTTATTTTGAAGTATTTGTTACAAAAAAATAAGTAAAACTTCATTTTTTATTGAGTTTACATACTCGAATTTCAAATGTACGGATAATCTTTTAATTTGAAAAAATTTCAGCACAGGTAAATTTTTCATTTAACACTACGCCTCTTTCTCCATGTTGTACGGTTACAATTTCATGATGTGCATCGTGCTCTAAAAACAAATAGTAGCTATTATCTGCTGCTTGTTTTAAAAATTTTGCTTTTTCATCTAAACTTAGCAATGGTCTTGTATCGTATCCTGTAACATACGGAACCTTCAAATGTCCTAAAGTAGGCATTAAATCTGCCATAAAGCAAATGGTTTTTCCGTTGTAATTAATATGTGGTATCATTTGTTTTTCGGTATGTCCATCAATAAATAAGACTCCAAAATTTAACTCCGTATTTGCAATAAATCCAGAAGTTTCAGTAGCTTTCATAAAATTTAATTGTCCGCTTTCTTGCATTGGTAATAAGTTTTCCTTTAAAAAGGATGCTTTTTCACGGTTGTTGGGTTCAACTGCCCATTGCCAATGTTTTTCATTGGTCCAAAATTTTGCATTTTTAAATGCGGGTTGGTAATGTGTTCTTTCCTTATTCCATTCAATACTACCTCCACAATGGTCAAAATGTAGGTGTGTCATAAAAACATCCGTAATATCATCCTTACAAAAACCGTGTTTTGCTAAATTTTTTTCTATGGAATGGTCTCCCCATTGGTGATAATATCCAAACCATTTATCAGCTTGTTTATTACCCATACCTGTATCTATTAAAGTGAGTTTATTACCATCTTCAATTAATAGGCAACGTGCTGCAATATCAATTAGGTTATTGCTGTCTGCTGGGTTGGTTTTTTGCCAAATAGTTTTAGGTACTACGCCAAACATAGCGCCACCATCTAACTTAAAATTTCCTGCTTCTATTGGGTATAATTTCATTTTACTTCTGCTTTATGTATTTACGAATTTAATTTAAAGCTAACATTTTCTAAACTTTCGGTAGAACCTACAAGGGTTACGATATCACCTAAACGTAAACGAGTGTACCCATGAGAAATAATTACATTACCACTTCTTTTTATTGATAATACAATAATATCTGTAGGGAAACGTAAATCTCGTAGTGTTAAACCATGTATGTCTTGATTTCTAATTTCTACATCAATAGTATCTTGGTTTTCATCCATACCTAACAATAATGATGCTGCATTTGGTGCGCGTACCAAATGATCCAATAAACTTACCATTGCTAATGATGGGTGGATAATTAAAGCATTCAATTTATGAAATTTATCAAAATTTTCTCGTTTATTTAAACGCACTACAATATCACGAGTTCCTATAGTTTCGTATATAGTTTCTGCAATAATATAATTTTCATCATCAGAAAGCATGCACACTATAGCGTCTGCCGAGTCTAAGCTTAAACTAGCTATTTTTTCTTTCAAATCGCCATAAATTCCAACAATATTACAGTCTTTTATGGTATTGTCAAAATCTTGATTTACAGCAATAATTTTAGGCACCCAATTGTGAGATTTTAATTGTTTTGCTAATGCGATAGATTGACTTTCTAACCCGAAAATAACCACATCTTTTACACCGTCAAATTCGGCAGTTTCTTTTTTCAAATGACTTTCTCCAACTAAATTAATTGCAGCTTTAAATAATGGTGGGCCAATTAGCTGATTAATTACAATTATAGCAATAATAATAGTTTGAAATTGATAGCCCCACTCAGGAAATTCTGTTGCAATTATAGTGGTTAATCCTAACGCTACGCCTGCTTGTGTTACGTAGGGCATCCAAGAAATCCAAGTATATTTTTTATCATCTTTTGCTGCAATAACTCCAAAAATACCACCCAAAACCATGGTTAATAGTCTTAAAAAGAATAAGGCAAGGGCAACCCAAAACACTTCTACTAAAGTTTGTAGTGATAATGATGCTCCTGTGAGGGTGAAAAACACAATGTAAATGATTGGAGAAATTTCTTCTAACAACTCTACAAATTCAATTCGGTTTTTACTGTAATTGGTTACATAAAAACTACCAATAATACACATTAGTAACGGCTCCAATACAATTTCATGATGAAAAAACTGTTCTGTATTATTTTTAATATATGCTGCAAAAAGATAGACACCCCAACCCAATAAGGTAATTAAAATAGCCTTTAGTGTTTGTGGCATTTTTATAGAAAGTGGTATTTGTAATAATTTACCTATTAAAATACCAAACATGAATGATGTAAAAAGTTCAAATACTAAAATTAACAAGAAAATAACTCCTATTTTTTCGCCATGAACCATGGCTTTAGCAACGGCAAAACAAATGGCAAATAAAATAATTACTAGTACATCTTTTACCACAGTAACCCCCATTGCGGTTTTAGTAAAAGGACCATTTGCACGCATTTCATTAATTACAGCAATGGCTGAAGATGGTGAACGTGCTACGAAAATAGTACCAAATAAAATAGCAATAGCAAACCTTAACGAGTTTGATAATTCTGCCATAAACGGTATTTTATCCGCTACATAGTACACTACAACACTACTTAATACAAAGGTAATTACCAATTGCCCAATGGTCATCCATTTAATAGCGTTAATACGGCTACGGAGTTCTTTTAAATATAATTCTGATCCTGCCGAAAAAGCTATAATTGCCAAAGCAATGTCATTTAAAAAATTTAATTTTGGTAATGCGGTTGTGGGTATAAAGTTTAGTACTGAAGAACCTGCTACAATACCTGTTATAATTAACCCCGTAATTAAAGGAAATTTTATTTTCTGAAACGTTTTTGCAACTTGAAAACCTGCGATGGCAACAATAATAAATCCGATTAAAAGAATAATAAGCTGGCTATTCATATTGTGTTAGTTTGTTAAAAGTCCTAAATATATAAAATATAGTAATTCTTTTTATAGTTTAACCGATATATTGTAGTTTGCGATACCTTAAAAAATAAATTATGAAAAAATTAGCTTTAATAGTATTGTTTGCAATAACCGCATCCTGTAGTGGAGATGATGATAGTTCTTGCTCAAGTGCGGCAAGTGCAAGTGCGACAGAAATCTCTAATTTTCAAGCAAATAACAGTGATGCCAATTGTTTGGCTGCAAAAGCTGCTTTAGAAAACCAACGTGATGTTTGTGGTAGCTTATCATCTTCATTAGCAGGTACTTTAGCCAGTTTAAGTTGTAACTAAACTGTTGGGTAATAATTAAAAATTAACACCTCACAATAGTTAAGGAGAGGAAGTTTATTAAGAATGAAAAAATATGTTAGAACTAGCCGGAATTATTATTTTAGGAATATTAGCTCAATGGGTAGCGTGGAAATTTAAAATTCCTGCTATTTTACCTCTATTGTTAATTGGGTTATTAGTAGGTCCAATTGCTGCCGAATTTTTATCGGAAGACGGCACAAAATGGATTGAACCTATTTGGAATGGAAAAGAAGGATTGTTTGCTGGTAAAAGTTTGTTTTATTTTGTATCCCTCGCTATTAGTATTATTCTTTTTGAAGGTGGTTTGACCTTAAAAATGAGTGAAATAAAAAATATTGGCCCTGTAATTACAAAACTAATTACCCTTGGAAGTTTAGTTACTTTTTTTGGTGCTGCAGTAGCTGTTTATTATTTGTTTCATCTGAGCTGGGAAATTTCTTTCTTATTTTCGGGGTTAATAATTGTTACAGGACCTACTGTAATTACTCCTATTTTACGTAATGTACCGTTAAAAAAAGATGTGTCTGCCATTTTAAAATGGGAAGGTATTTTAATAGATCCTATTGGTGCTTTAGTAGCGGTATTGGTTTTTGAATTTATTAGTGTTGGTGGTGGCGGTGCATTTACTAAAACTGCATTTATAGAGTTTGGAAAAATTATATTATTTGGTGCCTCC
>CAZSQD010000162.1:0-5683 GCA_964608925.1 uncultured Kordia sp. | reverse complement strand
AATCAACAATAAAAAAGCATCCATTATTGGTAATGTTTGTATGGATATGATTATGGTAAATGTCACCAATATTAATTGCAATGAAGGTGATACCGTGATTATTTATGATGGTAACCATACCGCAATTGAGTTTTCAAAAACAATAGGTTCTATTTCTTATGAAATCATAACAGCTACCTCTCAACGCATAAAACGTGTATTTAAACGATAAGCATTCAGTAATCTAAAAAAAATAATTACCTTTACCTCAAGTCTAACTAATTAAAATAAAAAATATGTTAAAAGAATTCAAAGCATTTATAATGACGGGTAACGTTGTTGAATTTGCAGTAGCAGTAATTATGGCAACCGCAATTGGTGGTGTTGTAAAAGGTTTTGTAAGTAATATTGTAATGCCATTAATAGGTTTAGTTACCGGTGGTGTTAGTTTTGCAGAAAAAAAATATGTATTAACTGAAGCTGTTGGTAAAGCAGGTGAAGCTGGGTTTGTTGCTGAAAATGCAATGACTTATGGTGTTTTAGTTGATGCAATCATTAACTTATTAATTGTTGGTTTTGTTATGTTTTTAATTGTTAAAGGATATAACAAAATGAAAAAACCAGAAGCTCCAGCGGCACCATCAGGACCGTCTGATAACGATTTATTAAAAGATATTTTAGAAGCATTAAAAAAATAAGGTTCTAAAATAATCAGAATAAAAACCACTCTTAAAAGAGTGGTTTTTTGCTTTTATTCCTATTTTTGTAAAAGCAATTGAATTTAATTAAAAGACATCCGTTTTACGGACAAAAAAACATGAAAGTAGCAATAGTAGGTATAACAGGAATGGTAGGTAAAGTAATGCTTAAAGTATTACAGGAACGTAATTTTCCTATTACAGAGCTTATACCAGTGGCTTCTGAAAAATCCGTAGGAAAAAAAATTACGTTTAATAATAAAGAATATACTATTATTTCTTTAGCAGATGCGATATTAAAAAAACCCGATATTGCCTTGTTTTCTGCAGGTGGAGAAACTGCACTACAGTGGGCTCCAAAATTCGCAGCGGTAGGTACTACAGTAATTGATAATTCTTCTGCTTTTAGAATGGATCATGATAAAAAATTAATTGTCCCAGAACTGAATGCTCAATGCTTAACCACTTCAGATAAAATAATTGCAAATCCCAACTGCTCTACCATACAATTGGTAATGGCAGTAGCAGGGTTACATATTGAATATGGTATTAAACGTATTGTGGTTTCTACCTATCAATCTATTTCTGGTACTGGAGTAAAAGCAGTACAACAATTAGAAAATGAAATGAATGGTATTACTGGTGAAATGGCGTACCCACACCCAATACACCAAAATGTATTACCGCATTGTGATGTTTTTGAAGAAAATGGTTACACTAAAGAAGAAATGAAATTGGTGCGTGAAACACAAAAAATATTAAATGACTTTACCGTAGCTATAACAGCAACAGCTGTTCGTGTTCCTACTACTGGAGGGCACTCTGAAAGTGTAAATATTGAGTTTTTAGAAGATTTTAAATTAGAAGATGTGTACCGTATTTTAAATCATGAAAAAGGTATTATTGTACAAGATGATGTTGCTAATAACACATACCCAATGCCTATTAATGCTTATGGAAAAGATGATGTTTTTGTAGGACGTATTCGTAGAGATGAATCACAACCAAATACTTTAAACATGTGGGTTGTTGCTGATAATTTACGAAAAGGAGCAGCAACAAATACCATACAAATTGCGGAGTATTTAGTGGAGAATAATTTAGTTTAATAACTCCACACCTTGTTGTGTTCATTTAAAAATAAGATATAACCGTTTAACAACTATAATTACTGTTAAACGGTTTTTTAATGATGTTTCATAAAGAATAACTAACTTGTATGTAGTTCCCAAAAGTATTGCTTGTTATTAATTTAAAAATCTTTTTTATGAAATCAAATTATGCATTACTCATTCGTTTTTTATTAGGAATAGCCTTAATTATTTTAGGTGCAAACCAATTTTTACAATTCTTAAGTTCTTCAGGGGCTTTGGAAGTATTATCAACCAATAGAATTTTTTATGGTGTGCTATTTATAATTTCTGGAGCAGCTATATTGTTTAAAAAAGCAATACCTGTAGCTTTAATTATTTTATCCTTTTTTGCAATTCAAGCTTTCTTTTATTTCCTGTCAAACAATCCAGAAAACCTAATTAGTCCAATTGGTCTTGTGGTACTACTTATTGTTTTAAATATTGCCGATAATAAAAATAGATTTAAAGGGTTATTCCTTTAAATAGTAATTATATAATTTAAACTTGATAGTACAACTCTTCTGGAGCTAAAGTAATTGTTAATCCTTCAAGTGCTGGAGTAATGGCTATTTGATAACCTCAGCGAATATAAGTATATTGCTAAATGAAAAAATCTATGAGTTAGCTCTATCTCCAGATGGATTAGACGAGAATAATTGCTTAAATGCATAATAAAATCATAACCAATACGGGTAAATTGTGTTTATTTAATTCGTTAACTTAACTTCTTGTTAAAAGGATTACCTAACCCAAAAAGTTTCAATATATTTGAAACTTATTAAAAAAAGCAATGAATTTAAAAAAATCCATCCTACTCATTACACTAATTTTAGTGGTAGATCAAATTGTAAAAATTTATATTAAAACTAATTTTAGTTTAGGCGAATATATAAATGTGTTTAATTTGAGTTGGTTTGAAATCAGGTTTGTAGAAAACCCTGGGATGGCATGGGGCAGTAAACTGAGTGATTTTCTGCCTATTTCGGAGCCTTTTGCAAAAGTGTTTTTAACTTCTTTTAGGTTAATAGCCATTGTTTTTATAGGTGCTTGGTTGTATAAATCAATTAAAAACGATGCACCTAAATTATTAATTTTAGCCATTACGCTAATTTTTGCAGGAGCATTTGGCAACAATATAGATTCTTTAATTTACGGGTTTTTATTTGATAGTGGCACTACCTTTAATACTCAATACAATGATTGGGTAGGTTATGCAGGTGTATCACAATTAAACTATCAGGGATATAGCGGTTTTATGCAAGGGTGTGTGGTTGATATGTTGCGCTTTCCTTTTAGCTCATGGATATGGCCAGAATGGATGCCTTTATTTGGAGATAAACATTTTACCTTTTTTGATCCTGTTTTTAATATTGCCGATATGGCAATTAGTACAGGAGTTGGTATTTTATTAGTGTTTAATAAAAAAGTATTTCCGCAAGAATAACTATTACACAACATTTTGGTTACAGCCTTCCAACTTAAAATTAAAAAAAATAGAAGGCATCTTCAATATGATTAAGGTCAAATTTGTTGCCTTTTTTGTGGATGGTAATGATGTCAAAACGTGCTTCTAAATCAATATCTTTTTCAATAATATATTGGTTTGCGGTGGCTACTAAAAGTTTAATTTTCTTTTGGTTTACCGAATCTTCAGGGGTTACAATATCAATGGAAGTTCTGGTTTTTACTTCAACAATAGCAATAACATCGTCTTTTTTGGCAATAATATCTATTTCGCCTTTTAAATAACGCCAATTAGTATCTAAAATAGTGTAGCCGTTGCGTTGTAAAAACGCTACTGCCATTTCTTCTCCTAATTTACCTAATTCGTTGTGTTGTGCCAATTTTATTTAGTTTAGAAGGTTTTCAAAGTTGAAAGTTAAAAAGTTCTTAGATTTAAAACTAACGTCTTTGCTAAAATTTGTTTTTCCACAAATTTGTGGCAATATCCAGTTCAGTTTAACCAAGTTATTTTGTGTTTATTACTTCATCTTTCAGTATTTGTTATGCTGTTTCAAAAACTTTTACATTTTAAAGTTTCTAGATTTTGGTTTCTCCATTACCAAGCTCCTATCCCCTTGAGGGGATTATAGGGGTGTTTTTTCACATTTGACTCTTTTCACTTTTCTTCAAGCGTTACCGCTTCACCAACTTTCAAAATCATCTTTTTACCCATAACCAAACATCTATTATCTCGCATATGACCCGCAGGAAAATCAAAACATACGGGATAACTGTAATCTGAAACCGCATCTAAAATAATTTCTTTAGCATTTTTCCCAAAGGGTATGGTATTGTCGTGCATCTTGGTCATACCTCCAATAATCAATCCTTTTAAGTTATTGAGGTATCCGTTGCGTTTTAAATTCAGCATCATCCTATCAATATGATATAAATATTCGTCTAAATCTTCAATAAATAGTATTTTACCATCGGTAGTTATAGCTGATTTTGAACCCAATAAACTATATAATACCGATAAATTCCCACCAACCAATTCACCTATTCCTGCGCCTTTTTTGTTGGATGAATGTCCCAAAACTTCATACGTATTAGCCTTACCAAACAATGCGTTTTTTAAACTGTTTTTAGCATCATCCGTAGCTTTTTCAACCGTAATTGGCATAATAGCGTGTAGCGTTTGTACACCTAAAGTATGCAAGTGCGAATGGATAACCGTAGGGTCTGAAAAACCAATTACCCATTTTGGGTTTTCAATAAAGTTACTAAAATCAATCGCATCAATCATACGCACTGTACCGTAACCGCCACGAGCGCACCAAATAGCTTTAATGCTAGCATCATCTATCGCTTGCTGAAAATCAATAATCCTATCGGCATCTTCACCCGCATATTGATCACAATCCAAACCAATGGTTTTTCCGAAAACGACATTCAAGCCCCAATTTTCCAATAATTCTACTGCAAATTGTAAATCTTTTCTATTGATTTTTCGGGCGGTAGCAACAATTGCCACGATGTCGCCTTTTTGTAACGGTTGCGGTTGTTTTGTGTTCATCAAGTAAAAATACTAAAACTATTTACAAAGCTGACTTCTATTGTGTATTTTTGTGCTTTAATTTCAGGGTGATAGACCATCCCGATAATTATCGGAAGGTTTAATACCTCGATGTTCTACATCGAAAGTTAATAAAATAGAAGTTTAATACCTCGCCTTGGTCGAGGAAGTTTATGTAAAGAAAAAATGATTCAAGATCCGAAAAGATATACCTTAACCGCAGCATTACCTTATACCAACGGTCCTATTCACATAGGGCATTTAGCAGGTGTTTATATCCCTGCCGATATTTACGCACGTTATTTACGCCTTATTGGTAAAGACGTTGCCTTTGTATGTGGTAGTGATGAACACGGTGTGCCCATTACTATAAAAGCGAAAAAAGAAGGGGTGACACCACAAGATATTGTAGATAAATACCACGGAATTATTAAAAAATCTTTTGAAGATTTTGGAATTACATTCGATAATTACTCGCGTACTTCAGCAAAAATTCATCATGATACCGCTTCAGAATTTTTCAAAACCTTAGATGCTAAAGGTGAGTTTTTAGAAAAAACAGAAGCGCAGTTATATGATGCAGATGCCAATCAGTTTTTAGCAGATAGGTTTGTAGTAGGTACGTGTCCAAAATGTGGAAATGAAGAAAGTTATGGCGATCAATGTGAAAAATGCGGAACCAGCCATAATGCTACCGATTTAATTAACCCGAAATCGGCAATTACAGGCGCTACACCGTCTTTGAAAGAAACAAAACACTGGTTTTTGCCGTTAGACAAGCATGAAGCATTTTTAAAAGAATGGATTTTAAAAGGTCATAAAAAAGATTGGAAAAGTAATGTGTACGGACAATG
>CAZSQD010000161.1:3118-5701 GCA_964608925.1 uncultured Kordia sp. | reverse complement strand
TAGCTATAACGCCAAACATGACTATAATTTGTGTAGTACTTAATGAATCAATTTTAGATAACAATTCAGGGTTTTGATTAAAACTAAAAACCATACCTAAAATAATAGAAATAAAAAGGCCAACTAAATTATAAATAACATAGTATTTAATTATTTTTCGGGTTTTAATAATATTTTCCATTAATACCTTTACACTATCCGTGTTAGAAATAGTTTTGTAGGCTTTATATAAAAGATATACAAAAATAAAAATAACCAAAAAACTTAAAATAGTTAAGGATTTAAAAAACAAAATGTTGCCATCTTCCACAGCATCCATTTTATCTTTAACAGTTGTAGAAAAAAGAGGAGGTAATACGCTAATGGCTAACCAAAATAGAAGTTCAGCAATACTAATGTAAAATATTTTTTTTACTATTGATGATGATTTTTTATGTAGCATACTACCAATTTCACTAATAGAAATTTGTGTAAACTGGTTGTTGGTTGCATTCCAATCCTTTTTAAGTAAGTCTAATTCTTTCATACTTTACGGATTTAATATTTTTTTTAATTTATTTTTCACTCTATTCATTTTCACTCTAGCATTTACTTCAGTAATACCTAATGTTTCTGAAATTTCCCTATAATTTTTATCTTCTAAATATAAAAAAATAAGAGCTTTGTCAATGTCATTTAATTGTTTGATGGCTCGGTACATTAAACTTAACTGTTCCTCTTCTTGCGCATCATATTCATCCGCCTTAATTTTAAATTGAACAGCATCAAATTCTTGTGTTTGCACTTGTCTTTTAGACTTTCTGTATAAAGTAATAGCAGTGTTTAGCGCCACACGATACATCCAAGTACTAAATTTAGCATCGCCTCTAAACTTAGGGTAGGCGCGCCATAATTGAATAGTAATTTCCTGAAACAAGTCATTATGAGCATCTCGGTTATTGGTATATAACCTGCATATTTTATGTACAATGTTTTGGTGCTTATCTAAAAGCGTTATAAAATTATGTTCGAGTTCGTTTTTCACAAATTGTTTAGTTCTACTTATATTAGTGTTTAAAAATACTAATTTGTTACGTATTTTTAAAGAAAAATGAAAACCATTACAATTCAGCGGTATAAAAATACAATTGAGTAACTTCCTTTTTTTTATCAGTAATAAATAAATGACATTTGTACTATCAAAATAAATATTGAAAAATGAATAAATTATCAAAGCATATTAAATATGCGGCGTTATCTGGAGTGGTTATTTTTATAGTCCTAAAATTTATAAACATGTTATTGGGTAGCCCATTAGTGTTTAATTTAAGATTACTCATACAGTTTGCCTATTTTATATTATATGCAACTACATTATATGGCGTAAATGCAGGAGCGCATTTTTATTTGGATAAGCTATATAATAATAAATATGACGGCAAACGTATTGCTTTAGGTTTTGTAACGTCAGTAGTACTAACATTAGTGGCTATATTTTTATTGCGTATTGTAGAAGATGTAGTAATAGAAGGTGAAAATTTCACCATTTTTTTAGAACAAGAGCCCCCTCAAAATTATATTATCCCATTTATTATAAATATAGTGGTATCGTTATTTTTCATTGCATTTTTCTCCTTTAAAGCATTACAAGATAAAAAAGTAAACGAACAGAAAATTATTGCAGGTACCGCAAATGCAAAATATGAGAGTTTAAAAAGTCAAATAGATCCACATTTTTTATTCAACAGCCTAAATGTATTAACCTCTTTAATAGAAGAAAACCCTAAAAATGCCGAAAAATTTACCACATCATTATCAAAAGTATACCGCTATGTATTGGAACAAAAAGATAAGGATTTAGTTTCTTTAGAAGAAGAACTCAAGTTCGCAAAAACCTATATGACCTTATTAAAAATGCGATTTGAAGATGCTATACAATTTCAAATACCAGAAACAGTTAAAAATCCAGAAGCTAAAATAGTACCGCTTTCGCTACAAATTTTATTAGAAAACTGTATTAAACACAATGTAGTAAGTGAGCAAAAACCATTGCGTATTGTTATTACTGAAAAAGATGGTGTTTTAGAAGTAACCAATAATTTGCAAATTAAAAAAACCTTAAAAAACTCAACAGGAGTAGGATTAAAAAATATAACAGAGCGGTATCAAATTTTATCCAATAGAAACATGAAAATTTATCAATCAGAAAATGAATACAAAGTTCATTTGCCATTATTAACTAAAAAAGCATCAATCATGAAAGTAGAAATCACACCAAATTATGAAAATTCAAATTATGTACACGCAAAAAAGCGCATTAAAAAATTGAAAGATTTTTATGGCAGTTTAGCGGCTTACATAATCATTATGCCATTTTTAGTATTTATAAATTTAAAAACAGGTACTGGCGTATATTGGTTTTGGTTTCCAATGTTTGGTTGGGGTGTAGGATTAGCTTTTCAAGCTTATGAAGTATTTGGAGCCAATAAATATTTTGGAAAATCATGGGAAAAACGTAAAATGAAAGAATTTATGCAGGAAGGAGAGAAAAATAAAACTAATAAATGGAGTTAATAATGGATAATTTTAAAGCAGAAGAACGTT
>CAZSQD010000161.1:0-3018 GCA_964608925.1 uncultured Kordia sp. | reverse complement strand
AAATAAAACTAATAAATGGAGTTAATAATGGATAATTTTAAAGCAGAAGAACGTTATTTAGTAGCAAAAAAGCGTGTAGAAAAATTAAAAGGGTATTACTGGCATTTAGCATCTTATGTAATTGTAAATACAGCAATTAGTACCATTAAAATAGTTTCAGATATACAAGATGGAAGTTCGTTTATGGAAGCATTTTTTAATTTCGAAACCTTTACTCTATGGTTTTTTTGGGGTATCGGACTATTTTTTCATACACTTGGCGTTTTTGGAAAAAATTTGTTTTTAGGAAAAAATTGGGAACAACGTAAAATTCAAGAAATTTTAGAAAAAGAAACTCAAGGTCAACAAAAATGGTCATAGTATAAATAAGGAGTAATAAAATAATTAATAATACCTCCCGTTTTGGGAGAGATAGCGGAGAGAAATATGAAAGTAGTAATAGTAGAAGATGAAAAACCAGCAGCACGTCGTTTGCAACGCATGTTGGATAAACTAAATATAAAAGCAGAAGTAATGTTACATTCCGTAGCTGCAGCAATAGAATGGTTTCAAAATAATGAACATCCAGATTTGATATTTTTAGACATACAATTAAGTGATGGTATTTCTTTTGAAATTTTTGATGCTGTAAATATAAAATCTTCAGTAATATTCACAACCGCTTATGATCAGTATGCATTACAGGCCTTTAAATTAAATAGTATTGATTATTTATTAAAACCGATAGATGACGACGACTTAGAAACCGCACTTCAAAAATTCCAAAGTTTTACTCCGCAATCACAAAATATGACTAGAGCATTTCAAAATATTAAAAAAATGCTTTTAGGAGAAATAGAAAAACCATATAAAGAGCGTTTTACCTTAAAAGTAGGTCAGCATTTAAAAATTATTAATAGTAATGAAATTGAGTGTTTTTATAGTGAACATAAAACCACCTATTTATCAACAAATTCGAGTAGAAATTATCCAATAGAAGAAACTTTAGAACAGTTAGAAACAAGCTTAAATCCAAAAATATTTTATCGAGTAAGTAGAAAATTTTATATAAATATTAATGCTATACAAGATATTATAGCCTATACGAACTCTCGTTTAAAAATAAAATTAACAAGTTATAAAGAGCAAGAAATTATTGTGAGTAGGGAGCGTGTAAAAAGTTTTAAGCAATGGTTGGGATAAATTGTTAATAAATAAAAGTTGTTAATTTATTTAGTTTTAGTATATTTAACACTTTAAAATAACTAAATCAAAATAATATGAACTTCAAATTACGAAAAAACCTGTTAGCAGTTATGTTGTTGGTAGGTACGTGTTCGCTTTTTGCGCAAACACAAAAAAAGCAATTGAATAAAGAAACATCGCAATCGCAGGTGTTAAATTCAGCAGAAGCACAAAAATCATTACAACAAACAGGATTTGTTAGGTGTGCAACTGTAGAAATGGAAGCTGTTAGAAGAGCAAAGTATCCAAACATGGAAACTCAGCAAGAGTTCGAAAATAAGTTAGCACCTTTAGTGCAAGCAAAAAAGCAAGAAATAGCTTTACAGCAAATGAGTAGTGTAAGTGCGCCACAAGTAGTTGTTACAATACCAATTATTTTTCATATTATTACGGATGGTACAATGCCAACAAATATTGCTGCAACACAAATTCAAGCACAAATTGATCAATTAAATTTAGATTTTAATAATTTATCAGGTAGTAGTTATGCACAAGCTGCAACTGCGGAAATTACATTTATACCCGCTATGGTAGATCCAGCAGGAGTACCATTAGCAGAACCTGGTATCAATAGAGTTACTGCTTTTGGAGCGGGACCTTTTCCTGCAGGTGATTATGATGTAGGTGGTGGTGGATTAGAAATCAAATCTACAGGATGGGATTTTAACCAATATGCAAATGTATGGGTAGGTGGTCTTTCAGGCGGTCTATTAGGTTATGCACAATTTCCTTCATTTTCAACTTTACCAGGTATGCCAGCTGGTTCAGGAGGCCCTAACATTAATAGTGGAGTAGTTTGTGGTACAGGAACAATTGGTTCTGTAGCTGTGCCAGGTACAGCAGCTCCTTATAATACGGGAAGAACGTTAACTCACGAAGTAGGTCACTGGATTGGTTTACGCCATATTTGGGGTGACGGAGGTTGTGGAGTAGATGATTTTTGTGGAGATACACCAGTATCAGATGCCGCAAACTTTGGTTGTTTAACAGGAGATGTTTCTTGTGGATCAGCAGATATGGTAGAAAACTATATGGATTATTCTGATGATGCTTGTATGGATACTTTTACAGCAGATCAAGTAGCAAGAATGCTTGTAGTATTACAAAATGCAGATGGGTTGTCAAACTTACCAAACTCAACAGTAGGTGCAGTAGATTATACAATTGCATTTGCTAACACATCAGAAACAGTTTGTTCAAATGCTCCAGATGTAACCTATACATTTGATTATGATGCAATAGATACCTTTGCAGATACAATAAATTTATCAGCAACTGTAAGTCCAGCAGGACCAACAGTTACTTTATCTCAAACATCAGTAACAACTGATACTACAGGTATTACTGTAGCTGTTACAGGAGCAGCATCGGGTACATATGTAATTACAATGACTTCAGAAAATACAGTAACAAATGATACGACTGATTATACGTTAAATTTAGTTGTATATAATGCAACTTTAGCAATACCAGCATTAACAGCTCCAGCAAATACAGCAACAGGCGTAGCAATACACACTTTAACGTGGACAGCAGATACTAATGCAACAACTTATGATGTAGCAATTTATGATGCTGGTACAACAACAATTGTTGAGCAAGCAACGGGTTTAACAGTCACAACTTATGATGCAACTATGTTAATGGGAAATACTATGTATGATTGGGTAGTAACAGCTAAAAATGCAACCTGTATGACAGCTACACCTTCTGCAACTTGGAGTTTTACAACTGCAGATGTTGACTGTGCAGATTATGCAACAACAGATTCTCCAGTAGCAATACCAGCAGGTA
>CAZSQD010000160.1:0-5781 GCA_964608925.1 uncultured Kordia sp. | reverse complement strand
CCATTGCATTAGCTGCAATACCCATTCTCATTTCTAATAATTGTAATTTTTTAAAATTTAAGTGTACCTTTATTCTATGAAAAATAATCATTTATTTATAGCATTATTGCTTAGTTTTTTTGCACTATCATCTTGCACAGTTACCCCTAAAAAAATAGATTACGGGAATGATCATTGTGCATTTTGTGACATGACTGTTGTTGATGAAACTCACGCCGCACAATATGTTACTAAAAAAGGACGCTCTTATCAATTTGATGCAATAGAGTGTTTAGTAAATCAATTACTACAAGATAAAAGTGAAAATAAAATGGCATTTGTTTTAGTAGCTAATTACGCTAAACCAGGAGAGTTAGTTGCTGCAAACGCTGCTACATATATTATTACCGAAGCTATAAAAAGCCCTATGGGTGCAAACTTAACTGCTTTTTCATCCATAGAAATGGCAAAAAAAACACAATCAATGCATAGCGGTCAAATATATACTTGGGAAGAGTTAAAGGCAAAATTTACAAAGTAATTGCATGAAATATTTCATACTTCTATCGTTCTTTTTCACAAGTATTACTAACGCAAATACAATAACTGTTTGCGCATCTTGTGACGTAAAAACAATAAAAGAAGCGGTACATTTAGCTAAAGAAAAAGATACTATTTTAGTAAAAAGTGGAATATACAAAGAAACTAAAATATTTATCCATAAAGGCATTCATCTTATTGGAGAAAACTACCCTGTAATTGATGCCGAAAATAAAACCGATAGTGTATTTGCCATAAAAGCAAATAATTTTAGTATTTCTGGTTTCAAAATCAAGAATATAGGGATGAGCTATACCAAAGAAATTGCAGCCATATTTGTTTCAAAATCAACTAACTTCACATTAAAAAACAATATTTTAGAAAATGTATTTTATGCTTTTATTATACAAAGTTCAAAATTTGGTGTTATACAAAATAATACCATAACAGGTAGTGCCAAAAAAGAAAGCACCGCTGGTAATGGAGTACATGTTTGGAAATGCAAAAAATTACGAATAGAGCAAAATACCATTACCAAAATGCGGGATGGTATTTATTTAGAGTTTGTAAACAATAGCCATATTTCCAACAATGCTAGCACAAATAATATTAGATATGGTTTGCATTTTATGTTTTCCAACCATAACGAATATCATCATAATGAGTTTAAAAAAAACGGAGCAGGTGTTGCCGTAATGTTTTCAAAATTTATTAAAATGCACCACAACACCTTTCATTATAATTGGGGAACAGCCTCTTATGGCTTATTATTAAAAGAAATTTATGATGCGGATATTACCGACAATATTTTTGAGCAAAATACCATTGGTATTAATATTGACGGCTGTAACCGTATCAATTATAAAAACAACCATTTTATAAGAAACGGTTGGGCATTAAAATTTACTGGAGGGTGCTATAAAAACATATTTGAATACAATAATTTTCAGAGCAACTCTTTTGACCTATCCTACAATAGCAGATTAAATGATAATAAATTTGAAGCCAATTATTGGAGTGAATATACAGGCTATGATATTGACAAAAATGGCATAGGTGATGTTGCTTTTAGGCCCGTAAAACTATTTTCATACGTGGTTAATAAAACACCTGAAACCTTAGTATTATTAAGAAGTTTATTTGTAGATATTATTAATTTTTCTGAAAAAGTATCTCCTGTTTTTACGCCTGATAATTTAACTGACACAAAACCTTTAATGAAACCCATAAATCCATTAGATTAAGATTATGATAACCATAAAAAATCTACATAAAAAATTTGGAAAACTAACCGTTTTAGAAGGATTAGATTTAACCATAAACAAAGGAGGTGTTTTTGCTATTTTAGGACCTAATGGCTCCGGTAAAACCACCTTAATTAAAACTATTTTAGGTATGGTAGTGCCTAATAAAGGAGAAATTGAATTGGATGGCGTAAACATTTTAAAAAAATGGGAGTACCGAAATAATTTAAATTATTTACCACAAATAGCCAATTTCCCTGCCAATTTATCGGTGATTGAATTGATAAATATGGTTAAAAATTTACGCCCAAAAGAAGCTAATGAACAAGAGTTAATTAGTTTATTTGGTCTAAATTCATTTTTAAATAAAAAATTAGGCAACCTTTCTGGAGGTACCAAACAAAAAGTAAATTTAGTATTAACCTTTATGTTTGACAGTGATTTAATTATTTTAGACGAACCCACAACAGGGTTAGACCCTATTGCATTAATTTATTTAAAAGAACTAATTACAAAGGAAAAACAAAAAGGAAAAACTATTTTAATAACCACACACATTATGAGTTTTGTAGATGAAATGGCGGATGAAATAGTGTTCCTTTTAGACGGGAAAATCTATTTTAAAGGAAGTGTGCCCCAATTAAAAAAGCAAACCAATCAACCCAATTTAGAACATGCAATTGCAAACTTAATATCTCATCAATATGCTTAAAATATTAAAATACAGTATTTATGATTTGTTACGTAGCCGATGGAGTTACGTGTATTTTATTTTCTATTTATTATTAGGTTTTACACTACTATTTTTAAATAATGACATGAATAAAGCTGTCATAACCATCATGAACATTATCATTGTACTAACACCATTAATAGGTACTGTTTTTGGAGTAATGTACTACTACAATTCAAAAGAATTTACCGAGTTACTATTAGCACAACCTATAAAAAGAAAACAAATTTTTATGGGGCAATATTTAGGCATCTCACTATCCTTAACCTTAAGTTTAGTATTAGGTTTAGGTATCCCGTTTATAGCGTACGGTTTATTTAAATCTGCTGTTATATTTGATTTTAGTTTACTCATTTTAATAGGTACATTCTTAAATTTTATTTTTGTAGCATTAGCGTATAACATTGCATTATCTACAGAAAATAAGATAAAAGGTTTTGGATATGCTATTTTAATGTGGTTATTTTTAGCTGTTATTTATGATGGTCTTTTTATGATATCATTAATGACCTTTAATGAGTATCCGCTAGATAAATTTTCTTTAGTAGCTACTATGTTAAACCCTATTGATTTATCACGAATTTTAATTTTATTAAAACTAGACATCTCAGCACTTTTAGGGTACACAGGAGCTGTTTTTAAAGACTTTTTAGGCACAAATTTAGGCGCCTTTATCTCTTTCTTTGTATTGTGCTTATGGGTGATTATTCCGTTATTTAGAATGAATAGAAAATTATTGAAAAAAGATTTTTAATTACGAAAAAACACCCCACTAATACTTATCAAGAGGGTTGTTTTTCTAATATTTACATATAATTTTTAACTTAAAGCTTACTCTCTACACCCTTGAATTAAGAAAATTTAATATGACTTTTATCATATTAAACAAATAAAGGGTGTCGTACTTTTGTAAAGTGAAAACGTCTTTTAAACATACAATAACTGCACTATTTTTAATATTCATATTGTTTTTTTACAATATGAATAACATTATTATTGTAGTTGATTTTATGATAAACCAAGATGAAATAGCAAAAACCTTATGCGTTCAAAAAGCAGCACAAAAAGGGTGTAATGGTAAGTGTCAATTAATGAAAAGGTTAAATGTTGACGTAGCTCCTTCCTCAAAAAACACACCTATAAAAAATACTCAAAATACACGTATTGAATATGTTTTTTTACAACCCATAAATGAAATTTATTTTACTAATTTCAATTCCTTTATCACTAAAAATATTTTCGATTTCCATAGCTATAATACGCTTCATAAAAGCTATGAAATAGATACTCCCCCACCCGTTTTAAGCTAAGATTTTCAAATTATTTTATTAAAAAAGCACTTATTTTATTTTTAAAATAAGTCGTAAAACCTATGCTTAACAATCAAATTCAATTGTATAAGTAAGTGTCTTTGTTTTATACCAATTTAATTAATTTTAAACAATAGCGCTTATAATAAAGGTGATGTTTTTGAAAGATTAAACCCTTTTAAGCTATCATACCACAATTGAATTTACAAAATAAATTAAAATGAAAAATATACTTTCAATAGTACTTTTATTAATGCTCACAAGTACAATTCTTGTAGCACAAAAAACAAATATTACTGGCAAAATTATCAATAAAAAAACACAAGAACCTATTACTAATGCTGTTATAAAAATAATTGATACTCCAAATTATGCAGTAAGTAATGAAGCGGGTATTTTTACTATAAACACAATAGAAAATGTAGCAATAGAAATTACTCATTTATCATTTATTACACAAAAAACAACTTTAAGTAATGACAACATCATTACCATGGTTGAAAAACCTATTTCTTTAAATGAAATTATAATAAAGGCCGATCCGTTACAAGATATATCACACTCTGTAGTAGTAATAGATAAGGTCAAAAAAGGGAGTCAACCCAGAAATATTACCGATTTATTTAATGATATACCAGGTTTTAGCATTCAAAAAAGAGGAGCAACCGCAACAGAACCTTCATTACGCGCTTTTAAATATGAGCAAATGAATATTAAGTATGATGGTGGCATGAAAATGGTACACGCCTGCCCTAATAGAATGGACCCCATAACAGCACATGTTATACCTGAAGAGATACAAAAAATAGAAGTGGTAAAAGGGCCTTTTACCGTACGTTTTGGTCAAAATTTTGGAGGTATTGTAAATTTAATTACTAACGCATCAACTCCAGAAAAATTTGGAATTAGTGGTAGCGTACAAGCGGGTTATGAAACCAATGGAGAAAACCTTGTTGCAAGAGCAGAAGTAGTATACGCAAAAGAAAAATATGACATTACCGTAAATACCGAACGCAGAGATTTTGGTAATTACACCGATGGTAAAGACACAGAAACATCTGCTGGTTTTGAAACCAATAGTTACTCCGTAAAAGCTGGGTATAGTCCTAAAAAAAATCAACGATTACAATTAGATTGGCGTCAGAAATTTGGCAAAAACATTATGCACGCAGGTTTACCAATGGATTCTCCAAAAGACGATAGTTATATGGCAGGATTGGATTATAAAATTACATCCGTTTCTGAAAAAATTAAAAGTATTTCGGCAAAAGGATATTATTCTTTTGTAGATCATTTAATGACTAACGGATATGCTAATGATGATACCCGTCCTAATTACCCAATGATAGATGCACGCACACCCGTAACCTCAAATACTATGGGAGGTAAATTTGAATTAGCTCTAACGCCTTCAAAAAAATTACTAATTTATGCAGGTTTTGATGCTGACATTATTAAGCGTGACGGAAATAAAACAGTAGTTATCAAAGCTATGAATGGCATGCCGTTACCTACACCTATCATCAAAAAAATAAAAGTATGGCAAGACGCAACCGTTGAAGATTATGGTATTTTTGCAGAGGCAAATTACAGAATATCAAAAAAAGTAACGGCAACAGTAGGTGCTCGAACCGATTTTGTAAATTCAAGTATTAAAGACCCTTCTCAAAAATTCGTGAACCTTTACGGAGGGAAAATTGATGACATAAGTGATGTAGTTATAGGCGGTAATATTGCTTTAAAATATAGAAAAAACGGATTACAGTTGGAAGCGGCGTTTGGTAGAGGTACAAGAACACCATCTATGACGGAACGCTACATACACCGTTTTACTATTGGTGCAGATGGACGTAAATATATAGGTAACCCAAATTTAGAGTCGGAAATTAATCATCAATTAGAAATCTCCATAGCTAAAAAAATAAATAAGGTAAAAATGGGAATGAGTGTCTTTTACTCTAAAATGAACAATTAC
>CAZSQD010000159.1:0-5783 GCA_964608925.1 uncultured Kordia sp. | reverse complement strand
ATTTGTAGTTTGCGAAAAACCAAAATTAAGGTTTAGCAGTACTACAATAAATAAAAGAATGGGGTTCTTTTTCATAATGGTCTGATTTATAAGGCGAATATACATATTTCTTTAGTTGTAATGATATAATTACCCTACAAAAAAAATGGCGTAACAGTTATGTTACGCCATTTTAATTAGTGATTGGTGTTATTTTTTAACCTTAAAAATGATGGGTGATGTAAGTAAATTTCCTTCAATTTTAATATTAAAAATTTGAATTATTTTATCATGATGATTTTCTTTAAGATACTCTTTTGCTAAAGTATTAAGTATATTACCATCTACTCTTACGGTTGGTTTTCCCGTAAATTTGATATTAAAACTTTTTACCTGATGTTTCCCTACGGAAACAATGGCTTTTTGTATTTCTTCAAGACTAAATTTCAATACATTACCATTACATTTTACCCCATTAAAAGAACTGATTAGTTGTGGTTTTGGTGGCGTTGATGGTAATACAGGTACTCCTTTACTAGTAACTTCTTCACCGTATTTTGTGTAATATTTTGTAGTTCCGTTTTTTGTTCTGTAATAATGGTCTTCTCCGTTAATTGTAATGTGTCCATTTTTGTTTGATGAAGCTAGCTTTGGAGTATTACTTTTTTCTCCTTTTAAAACTTTTGGTGATTTAATTTTAAGTGTCATTGGAGGAATTGACTCTTCAGCGCTAGTTTTAATTTTAAATATAATGATTTTATCACCTACATGAGATTGCTTAAGGTATAAAAAAGCTTTTGTATTTAATAGATGGTTTTTAATGGTTAAAGTTGGTTTTCCTGGAAATTTAATTTTAAATGAGATTGCATTAATTCCACCAGCAGTGATTTTAATATTTTTAAATCTTTCTTTAGTCAATTCCATCAAACAATTGTTGCATCCAATCATTCCGTCAATTGAAGCTATTTTTTTATTATTGTTAGGAGCAAGCTGAGCTGATGGCGGATTTTTTGGTTTAGGCGGTGCAGGTGGAAAATTAGGGAAAGACACTGCACTAGCTTTTTGTTTTTTGGTCATTAAACCGTATAAATACCTTAACCGTTGTATGTCTTTTAATTTAATAGCAAGATTATTTCCAGGTATTGCATTATACTTTTTTGCTAACGCATTATATTCAGTAATTTGTGCTGGAGTTGCTTTTTGTTTATTAATACTGATACTTGAGTAATCGGTCTTATCGATAATTACTCCATCAGATATTAATATCTTATCCAGATAAGGTGTTAAATGATTTCTAATTATTGAAATGTGTTTGAATAATATTTCACCTGTTGTATTTATTTTTAAATTAGAATTTTTTCCTTTTGTAATTTTAATAAAATCTTCTTTTAAATGAACTAAAGTGGTTGTTTTTCCATTTAAAGTGTATGTTGTTGGTTTTTTTGAGATTGTTAAAATAGGAGTGTTGTTTTGTGTTATTTGCACTTCCTTAGTAGTACTAAAACTAAAAAGCAATAAAGCGAATAAAGGTGCGATTAAAATTATTTTAATCCATTTTGTTTTTGGTGTTGTTTGTGTTTTCATAATTGTTAAACGTTTTTTGATTGATGAATAATTGATGGCATTTGCCAATTGGTTGTATGGCGTATTTGATGAATAGGCGAGTAATGTTTTTTGGTATTGTTGTGTTTGATGTCCGTTTTGTAAAACAGCTTGATTGGCTAAAAATTCATGATTTAATTTAATGGCATTTTTTAAGAAGTACAATAATGGATTAAACCAAAATATTACGATTAATATTTCTACAAATAATACATCAATACTGTGTTTTTGGATAGCATGTGTGGTTTCATGTTGTAATACTGTTTCCGGAATTTGATTTGATAAAAAAGCGCTTTTATTTAAAAATATGTAGTTAAAAAAAGTTTGTGGTAATATGGGTTTTTCTACTAATATTAAAATGGAGTTTTGTGTTTTTTGATGACGATTATTTTTAATGTTCTTCCATATTAAAAAAATATTTTTAGCAAAACGAAGGGCAAAAAACAACGTGATAATGCCATATAAGCTCCATAGTATATAAGGTAGGTAATTAGTGTTTTCTTGTGTTTTTGGGATAAGTAAATCTAAGTTTTCTTGAAAAATAGGCGTATCAATAATAGTGTCTGGTAGGTTAATATAGTGTGTAAACGTAATGAAGGGAATTGTGATTGCTACAACTACAGCTACCAATAAATACCCACGTTTAAATACATGCATGTTTTCTTTTTCTAAAATAAACGTATAGAACAATAGAAATGCTAATAAACAAATACTTGATTTTAATAAGATTAGAAACATAGTTATTTATTTTTAAGTTGCGTATCAATAATTTTTTTTAAACTCTCTAACTGCTCTTTTGTTAAATCAGTATCTTTAGTAAAAAAAGATGCAAACTGTGAGGCGCTATCATTAAAAAAGTTTTTGATTAAATGATTTACGTGTTTTGAAAAGTACTCTTGTTTTTTTACTAACGGAAAATATTCTCTAGCTTTTCCAATAGTTTTATAGCCTACAAACCCTTTTGTGCTCATCCTTTTTAATAAGGTTGCAATAGTAGTGTTGGCAGGTTTTGGCTCTGGGTAAGCTGCTAAAAGATCTTTCATGAAAGCATTTTCCTTTTCCCAAAGGTGTTTCATTAATTCCTCTTCTGTTTTTGTTAATTTCATTGTTATAAATTTACTCTCTACAAATGTAGAACAAATATTTTAACTCTACAAGTGTAGAGGGTAAAATTGTAAAATAAAAAAAGAAGCCCACGAAATTTAAAGGTAGTGCTTATGTGTTATGAAAAACAAAAAAGGCTTCACATTTGTGAAGCCTTTTTTATAGTATTGGTTGTTAATTTGATTTATAGGTCAAATTTAATTCCTTGTGCTAAAGGTAATTCATCCGAATAGTTAATGGTATTTGTTTGACGTCTCATGTATACTTTCCAAGCATCAGAACCGCTTTCACGTCCGCCACCTGTTTCTTTTTCACCACCAAATGCACCACCAATTTCCGCACCAGAAGTACCAATGTTTACGTTGGCAATACCACAATCAGAACCTGCATAAGACAAGAATTTTTCAGCTTCTTTTAACTCATTGGTCATAATTGCAGAACTTAATCCTTGTGCAACTCCGTTTTGAATTTCAATAGCGTTTTCTACTTCTCCACTATATTTTAATAAATATAAAACAGGCGCAAAAGTTTCGTGTTGTACAATTTCAAATTCGTTTTTAGCTTCAATAATAGCTGGTTTTACGTAGCATCCGCTTTCGTAACCTTCTCCTTCTAAAACACCGCCGTCTACTAATACAGTACCGCCTTCAGCTTTTGCTTTTTCAATAGCACCTAAATATGCTTTTACAGCATCGTGGTCAATTAACGGACCAATATGATTTTT
This sequence comes from uncultured Kordia sp., assembly GCA_964608925.1. Taxonomy (GTDB): domain Bacteria; phylum Bacteroidota; class Bacteroidia; order Flavobacteriales; family Flavobacteriaceae. Next base: position 2,374 of record CAZSQD010000159.1, on the reverse strand, counting down.
TTCATCTAAAGGGTTACCAATGGTTAACTGCCCGTAAGCACCAACAATAGCATCTCTTACTTTATTGTAAACACTTTCGTGTATAATTAATCTTCTTGTTGAAGTACAACGCTGTCCAGCAGTACCTACAGCACCAAATACAGCACCAGGAACAACCACTTTTAAATCGGCAGTTGGAGTAATAATGATAGCATTGTTACCACCTAACTCTAACAAACTTTTACCAAAACGTTGTGCAACTGTTGCACCAACAATACGTCCCATACGAGTAGATCCTGTAGCAGAAACTAAAGGTACACGGGTATCGGTAGTCATCATTTCACCAACTTTATAATCACCATTAATGATACAAGAAATTCCTTCTGGTAAGTTGTTTTCTTTTAAAATACCTGCAATAATATTTTGACAAGCAATAGAGCATAAAGGAGCTTTTTCAGAAGCTTTCCATACACAAACATCACCACAAATCCACGCTAAAGCAGTATTCCAAGCCCAAACAGCTACTGGAAAGTTAAAGGCAGATATAATACCTACTACACCAATTGGATGCCATTGCTCACGCATTACGTGACCAGGACGTTCAGATGGTATGGTTTGTCCGTTTAACTGACGAGATAAACCGACAGCAAAATCACAAATATCAATCATTTCTTGAACCTCACCGTAACCTTCTTGTAAAGATTTCCCCATTTCATAAGAAACTAATTTCCCTAATGGTTCTTTTAATTCTCTTAATTTATTACCAAATTGACGTACAATTTCTCCTCTTTGTGGAGCAGGCATAGTACGAAAAGATTTATAAGCTGTAGTAGCGGCGTCCATTACTTTTTCGTAATCTGCAGCGCTTGTACCAATAACTTTACCAATAACTTTACCATCTACGGGTGAGTAGCTTTCAATTACTTCGCCATTTGCGAAGTTGTTAGAACCTGTTGAGGTTCCTTTATTTATTTCTTGAACGCCTAAAGCAGCTAATGCTTCTTTCATTCCAAAATCTTGAGTTGCCATATTATTTTTATTAAAATTTGTGTTTTAAATGAGTACAAAAGTACAATTATTTATTGATAGTTAGTAATTATGTATACTGCAAAAAAGAGAATAGTAAATTAAGCTAATACGGAGCTGTTTTTTGTTTAAAATTTTCTGTATCTATTTTTTTTAACTAAATTTGAATTCTGCCTTTTTAAACGTTACAGTAATTAGGGTAGCATAAATTTCTTCAACACAAGGGGTAAAGTTTTACTTTCGATATAAATAGTAAAGAATTAAACCTATTAGGCTATCGCTCTGCGGTTAAATAACACAAACATAAGATATGAATATTCAGAAGATTTCAGGAAATATAGTAGATGTAGTTGCAAAGCGAATTTTTAGCGGAACAGTACATGTTATAAATGGAAAAATTGCTAAAATTATTGAAGAAGCAGTTTCTGAGAACCATTATATCATTCCTGGTTTTGTTGATGCGCATGTACACATAGAAAGCTCAATGTTAATCCCTTCTGAATTTGCTCGTTTGGCAGTTTGTCACGGTTCCGTAGCTACAATTTCTGATCCGCATGAAATAGGGAATGTATTGGGAGTGGAAGGAGTGAAATACATGATTAATAACGGGCAAAAAACACCTTTTAAATTTCATTTTGGCGCCCCATCTTGTGTACCCGCTACCATATTTGAAACTGCAGGGGCTGAAATTACGGTAAGCGATGTAAAAGAATTATTAGCCTTACCAGAAATTCATTACTTAACGGAAATGATGAACTTTCCAGGTGTATTGTTTAATGATCCAATTGTATTGGCAAAAATACAAGCGGCTAAAGATGTAGGGAAACCAATTGACGGACATGCTCCAGGATTAATGGGTGCTGATGTAGAAAAATATATCAATGCAGGTATCACTACTGATCATGAATGTTTTACAAAAGCAGAAGCTTTAGAAAAGCTTAAATACGGAATGAAAATTCTGATTAGAGAAGGGAGTGCTGCAAAAAACTTTGATGAACTGATTTCTTTATTAGACAAATATCCTAATGAAATTATGTTTTGTTCAGATGATAAGCACCCAAATGATTTGGTTGAAGGACATATAAATACTTTAGCAAAAAGAGCTGTTGCAAAAGGATGTGATGTAATGAATGTACTTAGGGCTGTTTCTTACAACATCATTAAGCATTATAATATGAATGTTGGTTTGTTACAAGAAAATGATCCTGCAGATTTTTGTATTGTGACTGATTTAATAAATTTTAAGGTAACACAAACGTATATTGATGGAAATATAGTTGCTAAAAATAATAAGACGTTAATTCCTTCGATAAAGGAAGAACTGGTAAACAACTTTAACTGTTCACCAATTATATTGGATCAAATAAAA
>CAZSQD010000158.1:0-5811 GCA_964608925.1 uncultured Kordia sp. | reverse complement strand
TCAAAAGCTAGTTTCTCAACTTTGTTTTCATCAATTTTAGCCAACCATTTAAAAATAGCCACACTTGCCGTGTCAGTTTTGACAGATGAGTGCGACCCAGATAATCTAAAACCTGTTGATATTGCCGAAATAATTGCAATAGCAGGACAAACCGAACCCAAAATGATTACACTATTTAAACAATTAATAACACAATTATAACTAATATGGGCGTTCCAAAAATGCTAAAAAAATGCATTTTTGTCGGGCTATCCGCTATATCTTTTTTTAGTCTGTAGTGAAGAAAATAATTACTATTTTCCGTAGTAATTTCTTTATAAGTAGAGATTACTTCACTCCGTTCGTAAAGACGTTTGTTTACAAAATAAAAAAGGATGCCGCTACTATCCCTAGCGCAAAACAACAATAAATAATCAATTGAGTTTTTAAATCTTTTAATTATTCAATCTTTAAATAAAATAAAACATGAGTTACTTAGAAACCACAAAAGACGTATATAGAGACGCAGCCTTAACACCAGATGTTGGTTTATGCTGTACTACCAATCCAATATGGGAATTTCCAGGGTTAAAAATACCTAAAATAATGCAAGAAATGAACTACGGTTGTGGTACCACCGTTCACGCATCTGATTTAACCAACAACCCTAAAATATTATATGTAGGTGTTGGTGGCGGAATGGAATTGTTACAATTCTCCTATTTCAACCGTACTAAAGGCGGTGTAATAGGTTTAGATGTAGTTGATGAGATGCTGGAAGCTTCACGCAAAAATTTTAAAGTAGCAGAACAAGAAAACGATTGGTTTAAAAGTGAATTTGTTGATTTGCGTAAAGGTGATGCACTAAACTTACCTATTGAAGACAATAGTATTGATGTGGCGGCACAAAACTGCCTATTCAATATTTTTAAAGCAGAAGATTTAAAAAAGGCAATTGCTGAAATGTATAGAGTACTCAAGCCTCACGGGCGTTTGGTAATGAGTGATCCTACTTGTGAGCAACCTATGAATGATGAGTTGCGTAATGATGACCGTTTGCGTGCCTTATGTTTAAGTGGGAGTTTACCAATAAATGAATATGTAAAAATGCTAACCGATGCAGGTTTTGGAACTATTGAAATTAGGGCGCGTAAAGCCTACCGTATTTTAGCCCCTAAACATTACCCAACCGATGAGGTTATTTTTATAGAATCCATAGAAATTGCAGCAATAAAAGATCCTGTTTTACCAGATGGTCCGTGTATTTTTACAGGTAAAGCAGCTATATATTATGGTGATGAAGATTTTTATGATGATGGAAACGGGCATATTTTATTACAAAACCAACCCATTGCTATTTGTGATAAAACCGCAGGTCAATTTGCGGCATTAAAGCGTGATGATATTTATATTTCGGAATCTACTTATCATTATACAGGAGGTGGATGCTGTTAAGTTATAAAGAGGACAGCATTTTTATATGCAAGCAAAATCTCATAAATTAACATGTAAAAATGATCAAACCCTTTGAAAATTTAATTTTTGAAGGGTTTTTTTATATAAAACTGTAAAGTATTTCATTTGGATTCGACAGAGATAATACAATCTTTTTCCTTAAATTTATAACATGATAAAAACACTATTTATAGCATTAGCAATTATAATTGTTTCATGTTCCGCTACTAAAAAAGTAGTTACAGAGGGTCCTAAAGAAGAGAAAACTGTAATTGAGGAAACACCACAAAAAATAATACCACTACCAGTAGATAAGGAGAAAATAATACCTAAAACAGAACCATTATCACCTAAAGTTAAACTTCCAGTAGAAAAATTTAATCACGCTATTTTTGATATGCTGTTAGAAGAAAATGTGAGTAATGATGGGCGTACCAATTATAAAGGTTTCATAAAAAATAAAAATATATTTAAGCAATACTTGCAATCTTTGTCTAATAACATGCCTGATGAAACATGGAGTAAAGATGATAAATTTGCTTATTGGATGAATGCCTACAATGCATTTACCATTAAGTTGATTATAGACCACTATCCAACACAAAGTATTAAAGATATCAAAGATGCTTGGAATACTCGCTTTTTTAAATTGGGTTCAAAATGGTATAATTTAAGTGAAATAGAACATAAAATACTACGTAAAATGGGTGATCCACGTATTCATTTTGGTATTAACTGTGCTTCATTTTCTTGCCCACCTTTATTAAATGGGGCTTTTACTGCAGCAACAGTAAATAGTAAGTTAGACTTTTTAGCACATCAATTTGTAAATGATCCGTTGCGAAATAAAATAACTGAAAATCGCATTCAATTGTCTAAAATATTTCAATGGTATGGGAAAGATTTTAAAACTCAAGGAAGTTTAATAGACTTTTTAAATAAATATTCTGAAATTACCATTAACAAAAACGCAAAAAAGAGCTATTTAAAATACAATTGGAATTTGAATGAATAAAATTTCTATCATTATACCTACCTTAAATGAAGCAATGCATATTAATGATTTGTTGTTACATTTAATAGAAAATACTACGGCTAAAATTATTGCAGAAATTATTGTAGTAGATGGAGGTAGTAGTGATGATACTGTTGCAAAAGTAAATTATAGTATTGAAAATAACCCCCAAATAAAATTAGCACACTCCACAAAAGGGCGTGCCAAACAAATGAATACGGGTGCAGAAGTTGCAACGGGTAATATCCTATATTTTTTACATGCCGATTCTTTTCCGCCACCACATTTTGATCAATATATAATTGATGAGGTAAAAAAAGGGAATTTAGCAGGTTGTTTTAGGATGCAGTTTGATAATAAACATTGGTGGTTGCGGTTAGCTAGTTGGTTCACGCAATTTAGTTGGCGCGCTTGCCGTGGCGGTGACCAAAGCCAATTTATTACTCAAAAATTATTTAAGGAATTAGGTGGTTTTGATGAGCAATATATCATTTATGAAGATAATGATTTAATAAATAAACTCTACGCTAAAAAAGAGTTTGTAGTTATTAATAAAACACTAAAAACTTCCGCACGTTTGTATGAGCGTGTAGGTATTTGGAAATTACAATATCATTTTTGGGCCATTTATATAAAAAAATGGTTAGGTGCCACACCAAATGAATTGTATACTTATTATTTGAGAAATATTAAGCAATAAAATACTTTTAAACCACCGTTTTTAATTTAATTTCAAAGGTAGTGCCTGTATTTATTTCTGATTTTAAAATGTGTATTTTCCCATTATGATAGTCTTCAATAATTCGTTTTGATAACGAAAGCCCTAGTCCCCAACCTCTTTTTTTAGTAGTAAAACCAGGGTCAAATATTTTTTTAAATTCCGATTTTAAAATCCCTTTTCCGTTATCTGTAATTCGAATAAAAACAAGGTCTTCTAATTGAGAAATATGAATGTATAAGTCACCCTTCCCTTTCATAGCATCAATAGCATTTTTTACCAAATTTTCAATCGTCCAACTGTATAATTGAACATTTAATTGCGAATAAATTTCCGTATCAACCGCTTCAAAAGTAAAGTTAATTAACCTAGAAGTACGTGTTTTTAAGTAACGGTATGTTTTTTCGGTTTCTGAAACAATATTTACACGCTCCAATTTAGGTATAGAACCTATTTTACTAAAACGTTCAGTAATGGTTTGTAATCTATCAATATCTTTAGTCATTTCCGTAATAGTATCTTCACTAACATTTTCCATTTTTAAAATTTCCAACCAACCAATTAAAGAGGACAAAGGAGTGCCTATTTGATGAGCCGTTTCTTTTGCCATACCTGCCCATAATTTGTTTTGCTGTGCGTTTTTGATGGATTTGTAATAAAAATAAACCCCCATACTAAATAAAAGTAAAATGAGTAAAAGTGCTAACGGATAATATTTAAGCTTGTTTAATAAAGGGGAGTTTCCGTAGTAAACAGTAATGATTGTTTTATTATTGTAGGCAACTTCAATAGGTTTGTTTTCGTTTTTAAATTGCGTAATTAATTGTTTTATTTTTAAGGTATCGGTGTTTTTTACGTGTTTTATATTACTAATTTCAAAAACGCCTTTGTTGTTTGCTACAATCATAGGTGTAGTGGTGTTGCTTTGTAAAATTGTCAATGATAGCTCGCTAATATTTGCATTTATATCGGGATTGTTATAGGCATCATTAAAAGCATTGGTCCAAATTTCCATCTTGGAGCGTTCTTCTTCTTTAAAATTTTGAAAAAACTGATAGGTATTCCATAAAATTAAGGAAATTACGATAAAAGAAATGAGAATTATACTCCAGCGAAATAGATTTTTGTTTTTTTGCATAGTTAAAAATTAGATTCTACTAAAATAACATTTTTTGTTTAATTTTTTATCGTTATTTTTGCATTTCAAAAATTGAATTATGTTATCATTAAAACCAAACGAAATTTCTACTGCAAAATTGCATGGTTATTTATTAGGTGCTGTAGCGCCAAGACCAATTGCTTTTGCAAGTACTGTTGATGCTAATGGTAATCCTAATTTAGCGCCGTTTAGTTTTTTTAATGTATTTAGTGCAAACCCACCAATACTTGTGTTTTCACCTGCACGTAGTGTAAAGGATAATACTACAAAACATACGTTAGATAATTGCATTGCTACAAAAGAAGTAGTCATAAACGTAGTTAATTACAATATGGTGCAACAAATGTCATTAGCTAGTACAGCTTATGCTCAAGGGGTAAATGAATTTGAAAAGGCAGGCTTAACAATGCTTACTTCTGATGAGGTTAAACCTTTTAGAGTTGCCGAAAGCCCCGTACAATTTGAATGTAAGGTAAAAGAAGTGGTTGCTTTAGGAAATGAAGGTGGAGCAGGTAATTTAATTATTTGTGAAGTAGTAAAAGTACATATTGATGAAGCTATTTTAGATGAAAACGAACGTATTGATCAACATAAAATAGATTTAGTTGCCCGTGCAGGAGGAAGTTTTTATAGCAGAATGAAAGAAGGATTTTTTGAAATACCAAAACCAATAACAACACAAGGAATGGGAGTAGATAAATTACCAGAAGAAATTAAAAATAGTAAATTTTTAACAGGAAACGATTTAGGAATGTTAGCCAATGTAGAAGCATTGCCTAGTAAAGAAGATATTATTACCTTTGTAGAAATGGGAAAACAACATTGCCCACATATTTTTACAGCCACTACGGAAGGTATACATAAAATAGCGCAAAGTTATTTAGAAAAAGGAGATGTTACCACTGCTTGGAAATTATTATTATCTGAGCCGTTTTTATAAAAAGTAAATAATTAATTAATATAGATAGCCCAGTAAGGGAAAGGAAAATGGAAGTACAAGGAAAAATTAAAGTAATTGGTGAAACACAAACTTTTGGAAGTAACGGATTCAGAAAAAGAGAAGTAGTAGTAACCACAGCAGAGCAATACCCACAGTCAATAATGGTGGAGTTTGTACAAGATAAATGTGATTTATTAAATTCTTACGGAATTGGGCAAGATGTAAAAATTGCTATCAATTTAAGAGGTAGAGAATGGGTAAACCCACAAGGAGAAACAAAATATTTTAACTCTATACAGGGTTGGCGTATTGAAAACTTACAAGGAACAACAACATCTGGCGCGCCAGAAATGCCTCCAGTAGCACCTGCGCAAGCATTTGAAGCTACTAATGATTTAAATGAAGGAGAACATGACGATTTGCCATTTTAATGCAAATTGATACTCCATAAAAAAATCCTGATGTATTTGCATCAGGATTTTTTTTGTGGGTGCTACATTCAAGGTTCTAACGCAACAAATCGTTGTCGTTAATTAATAATGCTA
>CAZSQD010000157.1:0-5847 GCA_964608925.1 uncultured Kordia sp. | reverse complement strand
ACGTAATTATAAAAATATAAACAGTTCTATTTCTACAATGCGAGAGCAAGTAAACACCAATGAAAAAACAAATATTGGTAAAAGTATTAATAACACTCGTCAAGAAATTAAATTATTAAAAGACGTTATTCAATCGTTTAATCAATTAAAAAACAGCATTGTCGATTGGGAGTTGCAATACACTTTTCAAAGTAAAATAGCAGGAAATGTTTCTTTTTTAAAATATTGGACGGTTAACCAAACGGTAAATGCAGGTGATTTGGTGTGTACAGTAATTCCTACGGAACATCAAGGTTTTATTGTAAAAGCAAAAGTACCTTCTTTAAATTCAGGTAAATTAAAAATAGGTCAAAAAGTACATATCAAGCTTCAAAATTATCCAGAAACCGAATTTGGGATGTTAGTGGGTAACGTAAAAAGTATTTCCAGTATTCCAGATAATGAAGGTTTCTATTTGTTAGATATTGGCCTTAGTTCAGATAAATTAATTACAACTTATAAAAAGGAAATTGTATTCAAACAAGAAATGTTAGTAACCGTAGAGGTGGTAATCGAGGATTTACGATTATTAGAACGTTTCCTTTATCAATTTAGAGAAATTTTAAAAAGAAAATAATAGTGATACATTCTTTTTTAGAATAATGTCATTTTTCCCTCTATTTTTCGTAACTTCGTGCAATTCAAAAAAATAATAAAAATTAAGTCAAAAAGATGTCAGAAATAGCAACTATAGAAGTAAATGGTAAAAAATTAGAGTTCCCTGTAATTGTAGGTACAGAAGGAGAAATTGCAATAGATATTAAAAAATTAAGAGGTTCATCTGGAGGTGTAATAACCATTGATCCAGGATATAAAAATACAGGATCTTGTGAAAGTGCAATTACTTTTTTAAATGGAGAAGAAGGGATTTTAAGATACCGTGGATATTCAATAGAGGAATTAGCAGAAAAAGCTGATTTTTTAGAAGTTGCTTACTTATTAATTTTTGGTGAATTACCAACAAAAGAGCAATTAGCAAAGTTTGATGCGGACATAAAAGCAGAAGCACATGTTGATGAAGATATTAAGAAAATACTAGATGGTTTTCCTAAAACAGCGCATCCAATGGGTGTATTATCATCATTAACAAATGCATTAATAGCTTTTAATCCAAACTCTGTAAATGTAGATTCTGAAGAAGAAATGTACAATGCCATTGTTAAAATAATGGGTAAATTCCCAGTATTAACAGCATGGGCACATCGTAAAAAAATGGGGTTACCGTTAGATTATGGAGATAACTCTTTAGGGTATGTAGATAATTTCTTGAAAATGATGTTTGCAAAACCTAATGAAGAGTATAAAGCAAACAAAGTAGTTTCAGAAGCTATTGATAAATTGTTAATTTTACATGCTGATCATGAGCAAAACTGCTCAACATCTACCGTACGTATTGTAGGTTCGTCTCATGCAGGTTTATTTGCCTCTATATCAGCAGGTATTTGCGCCTTATGGGGTCCTCTTCATGGAGGTGCTAATCAGGCAGTTATTGAAATGTTAGAAGCTATTGAAGCAGATGGTGGAGATACTAAAAAATACATGGCGAAAGCGAAAGATAAAAATGATTCGTTCCGTTTAATGGGCTTCGGACATCGTGTGTATAAAAACTTTGATCCAAGAGCAAAAATTATAAAAGTTGCTGCAGAAGAAATATTAGCAGATTTAAACCTAACAGATCCAACTTTGGAAATTGCAAAAGGTTTAGCAGCAGAAGCATTGTCTGATCCGTATTTTGTAGATCGTAAATTATATCCAAATGTTGATTTTTATTCAGGTATTATTTACAGAGCTTTAGGAATTCCTACAGGTATGTTTACACCAATGTTCGCATTAGGTCGTTTACCAGGTTGGATTGCACAATGGAGAGAAATGCGTTTGCGTAAAGAACCAATAGGGCGTCCGCGTCAAATATATATTGGAGAAAATGCAAGAGCTTTTAAAGAGGTGTCTAAAAGATAATAATAAGATAAATAAAAACCTCACAATTTTTTGTGAGGTTTTTTTATACCATAAAAGCATGTTAAAATTAAATGTAAAAAACGAAACCGCAACCCTAAAAGCAGTGGTTTTAGGTACAGCAAAAAGTTTAGGTCCAACCCCAAAAGTAGCAGATTGCTATGACCCAAAAAGTAAGCAACACGTTTTAGCAGGTACGTATCCTGTAGAAAAAGATATGGTTGCAGAAATGGAAGAAGTAGCCGCTGTTTTAGAAAAACATAACGTAAAAGTGTACCGCCCATCAATTATTGAAAATTACAATCAAATTTTCTCAAGAGATATCGCTTTTACAATTGATAATAAATTGGTGAGAGCTAATATTTTACCTGACCGTGATCAAGAATATACTGCCATACAACATGTGTTGGATGAAATTGGACAAGAAAATATTATAGAATTACCAGAAGAATGTCATGTAGAAGGTGGTGATGTAATGCCGTGGAATGATTATATTTTTATAGGAACCTATACAGCAGCTGATTATTCAAGTTATATTACTGCACGCACCAATAAGCAAGCCGTGGAAGCGATTGCGAAATTATTCCCAAACAAAAAAGTAAAATCTTTTGAGTTGCGTAAAGATAATGTGAATCCTAAAGAAAACGCATTGCATTTAGATTGCTGTTTTCAGCCCATAGGAAAAGATAAAGCTATTATTCATAAAAACGGATTCTTAGTTGAAGAAGAATATCAATGGTTGGTTGATTTTTTTGGAAAGGAAAATGTATTTGAAATTACAAAAGAGGAAATGTATAATATGAACTCTAATGTGTTTTCAATAAGTGAAACCGTAGTCATTTCAGAAAAAAACTTTACCCGTTTAAATACGTGGTTACGTGAAAACGGAATTACCGTAGAGGAAGTTGCATATGCAGAAATTGCCAAACAAGAAGGATTGTTGCGTTGTAGTACATTGCCGTTAGTTAGGGAATAGTGTTTTTTATCTGATAAATAACAATCAAAATTTGATTAAATTAGTATTACACTTAGACCTCACCCGTTTTCGAAACCTGTGAGGTCTTTTTTATAAAGTGTTTCAAAAAAAAACATTTATCTATTCGTGGTATAAAAATGAATACGCTTAAAAAAAATTACTAAATTTGCACTTCTAAATAATAATAAAATGCAACAAACAACCAATACTATATTAATGATTCGTCCTGTAAATTTCAGAATGAATGAAGAAACAGCAGTAAACAACTATTACCAAAAAGTGATGGAAGGTTTATCGCCTAAAAACGTAAATGCAAAAGCACAGGAAGAGTTTGACGCTTATGTGGTGAAATTACGTGCTATTGGTGTAAATGTGGTTGTAATTGATGATACTCGTGCAACTGACACACCAGATTCTATTTTTCCGAATAACTGGATTTCTTTCCATGAAAATGGTAATATTGGTTTGTACCCTATGTTTGCTAAAAACCGTAGGTTAGAGCGAAGGGAAGATGTGTTGGAGAAATTAGAAGAAGCGGGTTTTGTAATAAATAATGTATTTGATTATACCTCGGCAGAAAAAGAAGGTTTCTTTTTAGAAGGTACAGGTAGTTTATTGTTGGATAGAGCAAATAGAAAAGCCTATTGTGCTTTATCACCAAGAGCAGATGAAGATTTGTTTATTGAGTTTTGTGAGGATTTTGAGTATTCGCCAATCATTTTTACTGCAAACCAGACAGTAGGAGATAAGCGTAAAGCAATTTATCATACCAATGTAATGATGTGTTTAGCAGAAACTTTTGCTGTAATTTGTATAGATACTATTGATGATAAAAAAGAAAAAAAGGCAGTGCTTAAGAGTTTGCGAGAAGATGGTAAAGAGGTAATTACCATAACTGAAGTACAAGTAAATAATTTTGCAGGTAACATGTTGCAGGTAAAAGGTGCGGATGATAAATTGTATTTAATTATGAGTCAGTCAGCGTATGATAGTTTGCGTCCAGCACAAATACAAATGATAGAAAAACACTGTGCAATATTAAGTAGTAGTTTAGATACTATTGAGGCATGTGGTGGTGGTAGCGCTCGTTGTATGATGGCGGAAGTATTTTTACCTTGTAAATAAAAAGGATAGTTTAAGAGTCATTTTGACGATAGGGGAAATCACATAACAGTGTTTTTGTGAAATTTGATTTTTTTAAAATATATAGAGTGCGTTAGGGATTGAAGCGGCATCCTTTTTATGTCCGTTCGAGTATTCTGATTTTTTCATCAGAATGTATCGAGAATACATAAAAAGATACAGTGTAAAGCCCGCTCGAACGCCCAAATAAAAATACGTCAGTTTGAGTATTTCGATTTTTTTTATCGGAATGTATCGAGAACACATAAATTAAACAGTTGTTTAAGCAATAAAAAATATACTAATGAACATTCAAAATAAATTAACCATAGCTATAAAAGAGGCAGTACAAAAATTGTATCAAGCGGAATTACCTACAGTAGAATTTCAAGCTACTCGTAAGGAATTTGCAGGCGATATTACTGCGGTAATCTTTTCTATGTTGCGTACTATAAAAGGTAATCCAGTTCAAATTGGGGAGGCAATAGGAAACTTTTTAGTTGAAAATGTAGTAGAGGTAGAAGGTTTTAATATGGTAAAAGGTTTCTTGAATATTGAAATTTCAGAAACGTATTACATCAGCTTATTTCAGCAAATAAAAGAAAAAAAGCAATACGGTTTTGTAACACCACCTGCTACAGGAAAAGAGGTAATGGTAGAATATTCTTCGCCAAACACCAATAAACCGTTACACTTAGGGCATGTGCGTAATAATTTATTAGGATATTCAGTTGCCGAAATTATAAAAGCGTCAGGTAAAAAAGTAATTAAAACCCAAATTATTAACGATAGAGGTATTCATATTTGTAAAAGTATGTTGGCTTGGGAAAAATTTGCGCCCAATGGGAGTGATGGACAAAAAGAAACGCCAGAAACCACTTTAAACTCTGAGCTAAGAAAAGGCGATAAATTAGTGGGTAACTACTATGTAAAGTTTGATCAAGAATATAAAAAGGAGATAGCCATTTTAATTGAATCTGGTAAAACTGAAGACGAAGCAAAACAAGAAGCGCCATTAATGCAAGAAGCAAAACAAATGCTTCAAAAATGGGAAGCTGGTGATGAAAAAGTAATAGCGCTTTGGGAAACTATGAACCAATGGGTGTATGTTGGTTTTGCGATTACGTATAAAGCATTGGGTGTTGATTTTGATGCTTTGTATTATGAAAGTAATACCTATTTATTAGGAAAAGATAATATAGAAGAGGGTCTTGAAAAAGGTGTTTTTTATAAAAAAGAAGACGGTTCGGTTTGGTGTGATTTATCAGATGAAGGGTTGGATGAAAAATTGGTGTTGCGTAGTGATGGTACTTCGGTATATATGACTCAAGATATTGGTACGGCAATACAGCGTGCTAAAGATTATCCGCAAGTTGGTGCTATGGTATATACGGTAGGTAACGAGCAAGATTATCATTTTAAGGTTTTGTTTTTAATCCTGAAAAAATTAGGGTATGATTGGGCTAAAAACTTATCACATTTAAGTTATGGTATGGTCGATTTGCCTTCAGGGAAAATGAAAAGTAGAGAAGGTACTGTTGTAGATGCGGACGATTTAATGCAGGAAATGACCAATACGGCTCGAGAAATTTCACAAGATTTAGGGAAGTTAGAAGGTTATACGGATAATCAGAAAGAAGAAATATATAATACCGTATGCGCTTGCAGGAATTACCATTTTTGTACTGTATATCCCACATCTTCATATTTTCTTTAGTCAGTTGAGGCAGGGAGGTATCGGTGGACCGGAAGGT
>CAZSQD010000156.1:0-5893 GCA_964608925.1 uncultured Kordia sp. | reverse complement strand
TAATGCTATCCACATTAGCAGGTACGGAGTTAGGGGTTTGGATTTCTCACGGAGAAGGTAAATTTAACTTACCGCTAACCGAAGACAATTATAACATTGTAGCCAAATACGGTTATGAAGGCTACCCAAACAATCCAAACGGATCAGACTTTAACACCGCAATGCTATGTGATACAACAGGAAGACATTTAGTTACCATGCCACATATTGAGCGTTCTACTTTTCAATGGAACTGGGCAAACTATCCAATTAATAGGCAAGATGAAGTTTCTCCTTGGTTGGAAGCGTTTGTAAATGCTCGAAAGTGGATTGAGAAGAAGTAAGCTTTACTGATTAACAAATTTCATAAGCAGTCTTTATTAATTTAAAGACTGTTTTTTTTATGTGTTAAATTTGAAAAATCCCTTTAATTTTCATAATTTGCAGAGTAACCATTAAAGGTTATTACTTAATTATGACAAAAATTACTCGTTTATTCGACTTCCCATACTATCAATTAGAAAAATACAATTTAAAGGAAGCTTTAGTAACCAAATATAATGGTACTTGGAAAGCAACTTCAACTCAAGAATATATTGACAAAGCCAATGCTATTAGTAGAGGTTTACTACGTTTAGGCGTACAACCTAATGATAAAATTGCCATTATATCCATGACCAACCGTACGGAATGGAATATTTGTGATATTGGTATTTTACAAACAGGAGCTCAAGATGTGCCTATTTATCCAACTATATCTCAAGAGGATTATGAATATGTATTAAACCATAGTGAAGCTACTTATTGTTTTGTTTCCTGTGAAGAAGTTTTACAAAAAGTAAATGCTATTAAAGCAAATGTACCTTCATTAAAAAAGGTTTATTCTTTCAATGCGCTTAACGGATGTGATAGCTGGGAGAAAGTATTAGATTTAGGAGCAGATACCAGCAATCAAGACGAAGTTGAAGCTCGTAAAAACGCTGTAAAAGAAGATGATTTAGCAACTCTTATTTATACTTCTGGTACAACAGGAAGACCAAAAGGCGTGATGCTTACCCATAAAAACATTGTAAGTAACGCATTAAATAGTGCTAAAAAAGTACCGCTAATTGAAGGTAACTCCAAATCATTAAGTTTCTTACCCGTTTGTCATATTTACGAACGTATGCTACTGTATCTATATCAATACTATGGTACTAGTATTTATTTTGCAGAATCTTTAGAAACCATTAGTGAGAATTTAAAAGACATAAATCCTGATATTATGAGCGCTGTACCGCGTTTATTAGAAAAAGTATACGATAAAATTTATGCAAAAGGAGCCGACTTAACTGGTATTAAAAAAGCACTCTTCTTTTGGGCAGTAGATTTAGGTTTAAAATACAAACCCTACGGAGAAAACGGTGCTTGGTATGAGTTTAGACTTAAAATTGCTCGTAAATTAATTTTTAGTAAATGGCAAGAAGCATTGGGTGGTAACTTAAAAGCAATTGCTTCTGGTAGTGCCGCTTTACAACCCCGTTTAGCACGTATATACAACGCTGCAGGAATACCCGTAATGGAAGGTTATGGTTTAACAGAAACCTCTCCTGTAGTATCGGTAAATGATATGCGTAATGGTGGTTTTCGTATTAAAACCGTTGGTAAATTATTAGATGAAACCGAAGTTAAAATTGCTGAAGATGGCGAAATTTTAATAAAAGGACCACAAGTAATGATTGGGTATTATAAAGACGAAGCAAAAACTAATGAAGTATTGAAAAACGGATATTTCCATACAGGAGATATTGGTGAAATTGATGCCGATGGTTTCTTAAAAATTACCGACCGTAAAAAGGAAATGTTTAAAACTTCTGGAGGTAAATATGTAGCGCCACAATTATTAGAAAACCAATTTAAACAATCTAATTTTATTGATCAAATTATGGTAATTGGTGAAGGCGAAAAAATGCCCGCAGCATTCATACAACCCAACTTTGAATATGTAAAAGAATGGGGACGCTTACACAATATTAACTTAGGGAGTACTGAAGAAGAAATCATAGCCAACTCACAACTTATAGAACGCATACAAAAAGATGTTACCAAACACAATCAAAAATTTGGTAAATGGGAACAAGTAAAACGTTTTGAATTAACTCCAGATGTTTGGAGTATTGATGGCGGACACCTAACGCCTACTATGAAAATGAAACGTAAAATTATCAAACAAAAATACTTTAGCCTTTACGAAAAAATTTACGGCAAACGTGAAGATTAAAATTTACAATATAAAAACCTCACAAGCTTATAAAATTGTGAGGTTTTTTTATGTACAAACCAAACACATTATGTTAATAATTTATCGATATTTCAATAAATCCATTTGTACCTTTTTTTTTAAAAACTCGTAATAAAATTACAACCTATTTAAATAAACATAGATATGAGAAAAATATTTTTATTAGTAACGGTATTCCTTTTTTTTTAATTGTAAGAAACAACAAGAACTTCCTGTAGTACAAAAAAAGAATAATTTTGCAATTGTAATACATGGTGGCGCAGGTACTATTTTAAAAAAACACTTATCAGAAGACAAAGAATTAGCCTATATAAAAAAGTTAACAGAAGCCATAAATATAGGACATGGAATTTTAAAAAATGGAGGTACAAGTTTAGATGCTGTAGAAAAAACCATTCAAGTATTGGAAAACTCTCCACTATTTAATGCTGGAAAAGGAGCTGTTTTTACACATGACAAAACTAATGAAATGGATGCTTCCATTATGACAGGACATGATTTAAATGCAGGTGCTGTTGCCGGAGTTAAGAATATTAAAAATCCAATTTCTGCAGCAAGAAAAGTAATGACAGTATCTGAACACGTATTACTTTCTGGCAACGGAGCTTCTGATTTTGCTAAAGAACAAGGTTTAGAAATTGTACCCCAAGCTATTTTTATACCGAAAAAAGCATGAAATCACTAGAAAGAGTCCAAAAAAGAGAAGCTGAACAAACAGCCAATAAAATAACTACCTTCTATGATTCTACAATTAAAAATAGTAAATTCGGAACTGTAGGCTGTGTCGCTCTAGATAAAAATGGCAATATTACTGCTGGCACTTCTACCGGAGGAATGACAAATAAACGCTGGAACAGAATAGGAGATTCGCCAATTATTGGTGCAGGAACTTACGCTAATAATACTACTTGTGGAGTCTCTTCTACTGGTTGGGGAGAATATTTTATTAGAGGTATGGTTGCTCATGATATTTCTGCACAAATGGAATACAAAGGCATCTCGCTAAAAGAAGCTGCACACGATGTAATTCAAAATAAATTAAAAAAATTAGGAGGTACAGGAGGCGTTATTGCTATTGACAAAGATGGTAATTTAGTATTTGAATTTAATACTTCAGGTATGTTTCGTGCCTCTAAAAATGAAAAGGGAGAATTAATCGTGAAAATGTTTAAAGATTAATAGAACAGTCTATTTTAACATTAAACTTAAATAGTTAATCCAGCATAAAATAGATTACAATTACAATTATTCATGTTTAGATACCTGTATATTTGCTATACAATGAATTAGCAATAAAATAAATGAATTCCAAACCTATAAATATTGGTGTTTTAGCACACGTAGATGCTGGAAAAACTACCCTTACCGAACATTTCTTATACCAATCTGGAGCTATCCGTACTTTGGGTAGTGTAGATAAAGGATCCGCTAATACTGATAGTTTGAGTTTAGAAAAAGAACGCGGAATTTCTATAAAAACTGCAGCTGCTTCTTTTTATTGGAAAAACACTAAAATAAATTTAATAGATACTCCAGGGCACGTTGATTTTTCAAGTGAAGTGGAGCGTGCTTTATGCGTTATTGATGTGGCTATCTTAGTAATATCTGCTGTAGAAGGTGTACAATCACACACCATAAATATATGGGAATCCTTACAGAAATTAAAAATACCTACGTTACTATTTATCAATAAAATTGACCGTCAAGGAGCCGATACCGAAATGGTTTTACAACAAATTAAAAACGATTTAAAAATAAATACCGTTGTCATTTATAAATCCGAAAATGATGGATTAGATACGGTAAGCCTAAAATCGGTTTTTAATACCAATACGGCAATCAAAGAACAAGATATTGAATCACTCTTACATATAGATGAATCTCTTTTAGAGCGTTATTTTAATGAAGAAAAAATTAGTCATACAACCTATTTAAGCGCCATAAAAAAATATACGGCTACACAACAAATTAGTCCCGTTTTTTGTGGTATTGCTAAAAATAACATAGGCATATCAGAGCTTTTAGACGGAATCATTAATTTTTGTGACCCAACAATACATACTACGGATAACAACTTATCAGCCTATGTGTTTAAATTAGAACATCATAAGGTTTTTGGAACAATGGCGCATATAAAAGTGTTTTCCGGAAAAATAACTTCTAAATCTGTAGTGTACAATCACACGCAACAGTTGGAAACCAAAGTAAATCAAACTAAAATTTTAGAAGGTATAAAATATACGGATGGTGTTATTTTAAAAGCGGGAGATATTGGCGTAATTACAGGTGTTTTAGGTACTAAAGCAGGTGATGTTTTAGGTAACCCTGAGCGCATACCCAAATTACCGCAACTTCATATTCCGGTATTAGCCGTTCAGGTAACGCCTAATAATGATGCCGATTATAATACATTAGCCAGTGCTTTACAAATTATTGACAAAGAAGATCCTGCCCTACAATTTAAGTGGTTTAAAGCCGAAAAAGAACTGCAATTGTTATTAATGGGACCTATGCAAACCGAAATATTAACCCATTTATTAGCAGAACGTTTTGGAGTACAAGCCTATTTTACACCACCAAAAGTAGTGTATAAAGAAACGATAACCACCAAAGCAGAAGGTTATATACGCTATTGGATGCCAAAACCCTGTTGGGCAATACTCACCTTTTTAATAGAACCTGCACCGTTAAATTCGGGGGTTTCTTACCAATCCGTGGTATCACAAAATGAGGTACATATAAAATATCAAAATGAAATAGCCCGCACCATACCCAAAGCATTAGCACAAGGGTTATTAGATTGGGAAGTTACTGATGTAAAAATTACCTTGATAAAAGGAGAAGATCATAATATACACTCCCGCCCAGGTGATTTTAATTTGGCTACACCAATGGGTATTATGAAAGGCTTACAAGCTGGTGGCACCCATTTGTTAGAGCCTATTTTAAGTTTTGAAATTAAAGCGAAAGAAGATTTGTTAGGCAAAATAGCATCTGAGTTAAGTACCCGAAGGGCCGTATTTGATTCGCCTATTTTTACCCATGACACGTTTAGTTTAACGGGTAATATTCCTGTAGCTACGGCATTAGATTTAGGTATAAAACTAAACGCCATTACCAGTGGTAAGCTACGTTTATTGCTGAAATTTAAAAATTATGCCATTTGCCCTAAAGGCGAAGGAACAGCACAAAAATATAAAGGAGTGAATCCGCTTGATGAAGCACAATGGATTTTACACAGGCGTGGTGCTTATAAAGCAGATGATCGGGTGATCTAATTACGATGCGGTAACCTGATTAGAAATACTTTAATGAAGGCCTCGAAAAAACAAAAGCAGCGTCTTTGTGAGAATTTGTTTTTCTCAAATTCGTGGCTCCCGATAGTAATCAGGACTCAATCATCGTTTGTCAAATAGCTTTTGTGTTATACCGAGTTGGAGATTACTTCGGGTGTTGAAAAAAAACACCCTCGTAAAGACGAGTGTTTTTTTAGAGCATAAATTTGATATTTGCGTTAGCGATAGTAATGGAAATCCTTTTTAGGGAGGCAACCAAAATTTGTGGTTGTACAAACGCGAGTTTATGAGCGCTTTGGAAAACCTTCAAATTGGGCGAAAACATAAAAAAATTGAA
>CAZSQD010000155.1:2454-5984 GCA_964608925.1 uncultured Kordia sp. | reverse complement strand
TGCGAGCCTAAAGTACCTGTTACACCTGTTAAAATTACGTTCATCTTTTTATTTTTATTTTGCAAAAATAAGGGGATTATACACGTTCTGCTACTAAATTGAGGATTTTTTCAAATTGCGTGTCAATAGTAAGGGTTGAGTTATCAATTTCAATAGCATCAGTTGCTTTTACTAAAGGGGAGTTTTCTCTATGCGAATCTATATAATCTCGTTCACGCACGTTGTGTAATACTTCTTCATAAGTTACCACATCTCCTCTACCTACTAGTTCATCATACCTGCGTTGTGCACGTACAGCATCCGAAGCGGTCATAAAAAGTTTTAGTTGCGCATCTGGAAAAACAACGGTACCAATATCTCTACCGTCCATTACCACATTTGTATTTTCACCAATTTGCTGTTGTTGCTTTACTAATAAGTAACGTACCTCAGCTACTGCAGCTATTTTACTTACAAAGCTTGATATACGCATGGTACGTATTTCTTTTTCTATATTTTTACCGTTTAAGTATACTTCTGCAAAACCTACACTTGGATTAAAAACAAAAGTGATTGCTATTTTATGCAATTCTAATACTAAATCATTTACATTAAAATGGGTATCTGAAATAAACTTATTTTCTAACGCATAATAAGTTACCGCTCTATACATTGCTCCAGTATCTACATATACATAGCCCAATTTATTAGCTAACTGTTTGGCAAGGGTACTTTTTCCTGTTGAGGAAAAGCCGTCAATGGCAATACTTATTGTTTTTGAATTCAATTTTTATATAAATTTATATTTAACCCAAAGGTATGCACGCTAGTTGCTGCGCTATATTTTTGAAAAGCGTAATTTACTCTAAAACGGTTTAGCTTAATACCAAAACCTGCGGTAATACCCGAAAATACTCTGTTATCTTCTATTTTAAGCTCATTACCTCTTCTAAAATTATATCCTACTCTTACGTTTAAAGCTTTACCATGAAATAACTCTGCACCAACTATAATGTGACGCATTAAATTATTTAAGGTAGATACTTCTTCAGTGGTTACCGTACCGTCTAAATCTACTTTTGCACGTGCAGGATTAGAAAAACTAACATCCCATTGTTGTAAATTTTCATATACAATATGAAATTTTAAAGGTAAATTTTCTAACTTTTTAGCATACGCTAAATCTACATGAAAAGGTATGTTTTCTTTTGTATCTTCATAAGCACTTAATTGTGTACCTAAATTAGATGCTACAAGTGTTAATTGCGAATTTTTAGCGGCAAAATCATATAATAAAGCTACATCTAAAGCAATACCTGTTGAAGAAAATTCTGCTAATTTAGAAGATATAAATTTGGCGTTTGCTCCTACTTTTAAATCGGAATTTGGTACTTCATAACGGTAACCTACTGTAAATGCAAATTCATTTCCTGTAAAGTCCTCTGTTGCTATGCCGTATTGATCATATCCTTTAAATTCGCCATAATCAATATAGGTAATACCTCCTGCAAATAAGTGTTTTTTATTTGAAAAACTTTTCGCAAAAGCGACACTACCGTACGTAATATCCGCAAAATAATTTACAAAATTTAAGGCTATTTTACCATCCATTTTGGCATTAATAGCAGCAGGATTATGTAATGCTTGTGACACATCCCAATCCATATTTGTTAATACCTTACCACCCAAAGCTGCTTGACGCGGCGAAGATACTAAGTTTAAAAACTCATAGGTATATTGCCCTCCTATTTGCGCAGATGCAAACCATGTAGTTAAAAACAAAAAGCAATAGGTTATTTTTTTAATCATATAATGCAAAGTAACTAATTCTAACTGAAAACGCTTTATTATTTATTTTATTTTATTGTACAATTAATTCTTGACCAATACTTATGGTATTATTCAATAAGTTATTCATATCCATTATTTTAGCTACCGTAATATTATATTTTCTTGAAATAGCATATAACGTTTTACCACTACTTACGGTATGGGTTAACGTTTGGTTTGTTTCAATAGTAGTATTAGCTACCGCTATTTTTTGTATTTGTAATACTTGACCTACACTTAGTATATTGGATGATAAATTATTTAACCTTTTTAATGCCGAAACAGATAATCCGTATTTTCTTGAAATAGCATACAACGTTTCACCACTACTTACGGTATGTGCACCTTCTTCTGTAGAAAAATTTGCATTGTTTGGGGTTGTATTTACAGTACTTGAAAAACCATTTAATTTAATTTTTTTATACTTTTTTGAAGTCGCTGCTTCTTTGGTGACTACCTTACCTGTGGTAACATTTAAAAATGCAGGTTTACCATCTAAAATAATAGGTACTATTTCATTTGATTGCGCTAATACTATTACTGAAAACAATAGAGCTATTATGAATACTACTTTTTTCATCACTTTATAATTTTTTATAATTTTTAACTTTAGTTTTGGTAACCGCAATTTTAATTACTTCTTTCATTTCCGTTACGTAATGAAATGTTAATCCTTTTAAATATGAGGGTTTAATTTCAAGGATGTCCTTTTCATTTTCTTTACACAAAATTAGTTCTTTTATTTTTGCTCGTTTAGCGGCAAGAATTTTTTCTTTAATTCCGCCAACAGGTAATACTTTACCACGTAAGGTAATTTCTCCTGTCATGGCTAAACTCTTTTTTACTTTTTGTTGCGTAAATAAGGATACTAATGAGGTTAACATAGTTATTCCTGCACTTGGCCCATCTTTTGGCGTGGCACCTTCTGGTACGTGAATGTGTACATTATAATCTGTAAATACATTGGGTTTAATTCCGAAAACATCTGCATTTGCTTTAATATATTCTAATGCAATAGTTGCCGATTCTTTCATTACTTTTCCTAAATTACCTGTTATGGATAAGTTTCCTTTTCCTTTTGATAAAATAGATTCTATAAATAAAATATCTCCTCCAACGCTTGTCCACGCTAAACCTGTTACTACACCTGCAACATCATTATTTTCATATTTATCACGCTCCATACGTGCTGGACCTAACACTTTCACTACATCTTCATGAGATATTGTTATGTTGTACTCTTCTTCCATTACAATAGATTTTGCTACGTAACGTACTACTTTTGCTATGGTTTTATCTAATCCTCTTACTCCAGATTCTCGGGTATAACCTTCTACAATAAACTCTAATTCTTTTTTCTTTATTTTTAAATTTTTAGTAGATAAACCGTGTTCTTTTAATTGCTTTGGTAATAAATGTGTTTTCGCAATTTCTACTTTTTCTTCAATAGTATAACCGCTTACATCTATTATTTCCATACGATCTCTTAATGCAGGTTGTATGGTAGATAAGTTGTTTGCTGTGGCAATAAACATTACTTTAGAAAGGTCATAACCTACTTCTAAAAAGTTGTCATAAAATTCTGAATTTTGCTCAGGATCTAACACTTCTAACATTGCTGAAGAAGGGTCTCCGTTATGAGAAGATGCTAATTTATCTATTTCATCCAACACAAAAACAGGGTTTGAGGTACCTGCTTTTTTAAGGCATTGTATTAATCG
>CAZSQD010000155.1:0-2444 GCA_964608925.1 uncultured Kordia sp. | reverse complement strand
ATTAATCGCCCTGGCATTGCACCTATATAGGTTTTACGATGTCCTCTAATTTCAGCTTCATCACGTAAACCACCTAATGATATACGTACATATTCACGCCCTAATGCTTCTGCTATTGATTTTCCTAAAGAAGTTTTACCAACTCCTGGAGGCCCATACAAGCATAATATTGGCGATTTCATGTCATTACGTAATTTTAAAACGGCTAAATATTCTATAATTCTACGTTTCACGTCTTCCAAACCGTAATGATCTCTATCTAATATTTTTTGTGCACGTTTTAAATCAAACTTATCGGATGAAAATTCATCCCATGGCAACTCTAAAAATAGCTCCAAATAATTACGTTGTATCCCAAATTCTGGTGCGTTTGGATTTATGCGTGACATTTTTGACAATTCTTTATCAAAGTGTTTTGCAATATCATTCTTCCATTTTTTAGTTTTTGCTTTGGTACGCATTTCTGCAATTTCTGCTTCGTGTGATGTACCGCCCAACTCCTCTTGGATGGTTTTCATTTGTTGTTGCAAAAAATAATCACGTTGTTGCTTATCTAAATCCGTACGTACTTTATCTTGTATATCATTTTTTAATGATAATTTTTGATGCTCTAACGTCATGTGCTTTAACGTAGCAAATGCACGTTCAGAAAGTTGTTTAATTTCTAACAATGCTTGTTTTTTAGCTACATTCAAGTTCATATTTGACGATATGAAATTGATTAAAAAGGAACTGCTTTCAATATTTTTAATTGCAAAAGAAGCTTCTGAAGGTATGGTAGGGCTGTCTTCAATTATACGCAATGATAAATCTTTCATTGAATCTACTACAGCACTAAACTCTTTATCTTTTTTATCTGGGCGTTCTTCTGGCATCTCAGTAACCGTAGCTATTAAATACGGTTCTTCTTTTACCACTTCATTAATTACAAACTTTTTTTGTCCTTGAATAATTACTGTGGTATTCCCATCAGGCATTTTCAAAACGCGTAAAATACGAGCTACCGTACCTGTTTGATGAATTTCTGAAGGTTTTGGATCTTCAATTTTCTCATCTTTTTGCGCTACAACACCTATTGTTTGCTTGTTATTATAAGCGTCATTTAATAATTGGATTGATTTATCCCTACCGGCAGTAATAGGTATTACTACTCCTGGAAATAAAACGGTATTACGCAGTGCTAAAATAGGAAGTTCTTTTGGGAGATCCTCCTTATTTATTTCCTCTTCATCTTCAGATGTCATTAAGGGTATAAACTCCGTATCGTCATCTATTTGTTGTAATGACAGGTTGTCAATATTTAAAAACTGTGATTTACTCATATATTATTTTTGTCAAACTGTCATAAAAACAGTTTATTTTCTTTATCTTAAATTCCGTAACCAACTTATTATTAAGTAATTAACACCTAATTACTTATAAAATAAAATTTGTTACCTTCTGTACTTATTATAAGGTCAATTTTAATGCCATTTCATAAAAAAAGAGCAACGAAAAACGTTACTCTTTATCTGTTTTTATATTTACAAGACTTACTCTAACTCAAAAGAGCTATTTGCAATTCTTTTATCTGCTCTAAATACATTTACAAAATAAGTACCTTTTATAAAACCATCTTTAGGTTCTGATAGGTATTCGCAAATATCTAATGCTTTATTATCATAATTAAATGTTGTTTTTATACTGTACTTTAAAGATTGGTTATCAAATTTAATTTCTGGATTATTACCTAACACTCTATTTCCTGGTGCTATTACTTGAATATACAATTCTTGATCACCTTTTTTTGCAATTGTATTTGGCGCTAATGCAAAGCATACTTTTACTTTATTAGCTCTACGCGCTTTTGTTGTTAAAATTTGTTTACCAGAACTACGCTCCTTTAATCCTAAAGCTTTTAACCCCACAACGGCAACTTCTGATGCTGCTAAAATAATTTTTTCGCTTGCTACCACTTGTGTTGATAAGGAATCATTTAATACGCGCTGCACATTTAACTCCCCTGTAATAGAATCTTTTTCTTTTGCCAAAAATTTATTTGCCATTTGGAGCATATCATTTTCAACCATTAACTCCTCAATTTTACTTTTTAAATTAAAATATTTATTTTTATATTTCATTAAGGTATTAACACTTGCCTCTGAAGCACCCAACTCTTCCAAAGTAGCCGTAAGCTCATTTCTTTGGGCAATTAAATCTTCATTTAACACTTCATTTTCAGCAATTTTTTCATCTAACAAAGTTCTTTGTTTTTCTAAATTACTTTTTAAATCACCAATTTGGGTGGTTAATTCCGTCTTTGTATTTTTCAACTCTGTATCTTTTAAAAAATACATTACTCCTGCCCCTATTAACAATAAAGCTAATAAAGCAATTATAATTTTTGAGGCATTACTCTTTTTTTGATCTGACATAATTTATATTAATGTGGGGTTATTAATCTT
>CAZSQD010000154.1:0-5986 GCA_964608925.1 uncultured Kordia sp. | reverse complement strand
TAAACCAATTTATCAAAATCAAATAAAACAGATGCTAAGTGTATAACTCAATAAAATTATATACCCATAAAGTGAAATGAAAAAAATAACAATAGCATTACTGTGTATCTCTCTATTTTCTTGTGCAGATGATGATTATACACCAATAGTTGAAAAATCAATTCCTAATATAGATGAGCGTATTATGGCAGGCGGAGAAACGACCATATTTGAGTCTGGTTTTTTCTCTTTTGATAATCCTGCACCCAATTTAACATCACCCAATTTTAATGCGCACATGTCGGGTGATGCTCAATTTGAACAAGCATTTGTAACCGCTCCAGCAACCGTAAATTCAGGTTTAGGTGCACAATTTAATCACACTTCTTGTATTGGTTGCCACCCTAAAGATGGTAGAGCGGCATTTCCAGTAGATTTAAATGCAAATACAGGTTTCTTTTTAAGAGTAAGTATTCCAGGATCTGGCCCACACGGAGGTCCAAACCCAGCTCCAGGTTTTGGAGGTCAATTGGCGCAAAATGCAGTATACGGTGTGCAGCCAGAAGTACAATTTCAAGTATCTTATAGCAATTACCCAGTAACATTTGCTGATGGTACAGTTGTAAATCTACAACGTCCAGCATATTCAGTTTATAATTCATACATACCCATGCCAGTAGGTTATATGCTTTCACCGCGTTTAGCACCTCCTGTTTACGGTTTAGGTTTATTAGAAGCCATTACGGAATCAGATATTTTATTAAGAGAAGATATTTCAGATAGTGATAGTGATGGTATTTCTGGTAAAGCAAATTATGTTTGGAACCCTGAAACGATGAGTATGGCATTAGGTCGTTTTGGTTGGAAAGGCGGTGCTCCAACAGTAATGACACAAAGTGCAGGAGCTTATAATAATGATATGGGTGTTACCAATCCGTTATTTCCTGTAGAATCAAGTTTTGGGCAAACAAATGGAGATAATTTAAATGATGACCCTGAAATTACACAACAAATTTTAGATGACGTAGCATTATATTGTAGAACATTGGCGGTCCCAGCAGCACGTAATTTAGATAATCCTCAAGTAATTAGAGGGTATGAGTTGTTTGAAGCTGGCAATTGTGTAGCTTGTCATACACCAAAGCATATAACTGGTAGTTTTTCAGGAATACCAGGTATTTCTAACCAAACTATTTATCCATATACTGATATGCTGTTACATGATATGGGGCCAGATTTAGCAGACGGTAGATCAGAGTTTCTTGCCAATGGTAATGAATGGAAAACAAGACCTCTTTGGGGTATAGGTTTAACCAGTATTGTAAACGGTCATACTGATTTTTTACATGACGGTAGAGCTAAAAATATAGAAGAAGCCATATTATGGCATGGAGGAGAAGCTGAAGAGTCAAAAAATTATTATACTAATTTAAATGAAGCAGATAGAAAAGCATTAATTGCTTTTGTAGAGGCTTTATAAAAATAAACAGAAATCCGAAATACTACTATTTCGGGTTTTAAATAAAAATAAACTATGGATACTTTTTTACCCGCATTAATAATGGCCTTTAGAGAAGGCTTGGAAGGCTTTTTGGTTATTTCAATACTATTGAAATTTTTGGAAAAAACAAACAATCATAAATTTAAAGCTACCGTATGGAAAGGTGCATTTTCAGGTATTGTGATATCTATTGTACTGGGGGTAATTTTAATGTTTATATCTTCTTATTTAGGTGGTTTAAAAACAACTGCAAAACTTTGGGAAAGTATAGGTGGTTTTATTGCGGTAATATTAGTAACTACTTTTATTATTTGGATGATAAAACACGGTAGTAACCTTAAAAACCATATTGAAAGTGAAGTAGCTAATAGCTTATCTATAAGAGGTATATTTTTATTAGTCCTTTTTATGGTGGCAAGAGAAGGTACTGAAATAGCTATATTTTCTTTTGCAGGTAAATATGAAATATTGCCAATTATAGTAGGTTTATTTTTATCAGCTATTTTGGTTGTTCTAATAAATCGCTCTTTAGTAAAAGTGAATTTAAAAACAATATTTGTAATTACTTTAGGGTATTTAATAATTCAAGCAGGTTATTTGTTTGGGTATAGTATTCACGAAGGTTTATCAGCAATAAAAAGTTTAGGGTGGATTACTGTTGGAAACCCAATTTTCACAAAAGCATTTAATGTATATGAAACCATATTGAATCATAAAAAAGGGGTGTTAGGTTTACCTTTAAATGTAATTTTAGGTTGGTATTCTAAACCAGAATGGGTACAATTTTTAGTACAATATGTATTTACATTTTTATTATTTGGATATTGGTATATTGTAAATGTTAAAAATAAACTGATAACTGTAAATAATTAAAAAATGGTAACAACACCAGTAAGCAAAATGTATGACACGTTATATAATTATAAATTTACAGGTTGTGATAAAAAATCAAAATGTTGTAAAAAATATAAAAAATCAGGAAAAATGAACTGTAAACGTTGTCCTAAATTATAATAAAATATAAAATTTGAAATTGTAATTTAATTGTGCAAACTTTTATATGTACTTTGTATTATCATAATAAAATTAGAAAAAAAATGAATACTATAATAGAAAAATTATTAAACAATCAAGTTAAAAATGAAGCCAATGCTTCTATGCATTATTTAGCAATGGCATCATGGGCAGATAGCCAAGGTTATAATGGTGTAGCAAGTTTTTTTTACCAACATTCAGAAGAAGAGCGTATGCATATGACCAAGTTGGTGAAATTTATTAATGAAAGAGGAGGGCAAGCAATTATACCTGCATTAGAAAGTCCAAAATCTAATTTTAAAAGTATTTTAGATTTATTTAAAGAATTTTTATCAAGTGAAGAGTTTGTAACTGAAAAAATAAACGAAATTATTTATGAATGTTTGCAAAACAAAGATTATAACACACATAATTTTATGCAATGGTATGTTGCTGAACAATTAGAAGAAGAAGCTATGGCACGCACTATGTTAGATCGTTTAAGTATTATTGGTGATGATAAAACGGGATATTATATGTTTGATAGAGATGTAATGAGCTTTAAAGTGCCAGAGCAGGAATAGTAAATATTATAAATAAAATTAAAAAAGGGTGTCTAAAGTAATTTAGTACACCCTTTTTTAATTACTGAAAACAAACTTAATTTAAAATTAATTGGTAATCAATATCATCTAAATTTACCATTTTTATATCACTGTTAATTTTGCTAGATAGTAGTTGCTTTAATTCGGTAATTTCTCTACTGTTAAACATTAATACCAAATTTTCCTGTAAAGTAGGTATGGGTGTTTTTCGGCTCAACCTTGCGCAAGAATGTTTAGTTTCCCATTTTTTAATATTTATTTTAAACAAATATTCTTTTAAATGTTTCAATTCTTTTAAATTAAGTTCAAAGTAGATGTTATTAAATATAAAATGACAGCTATTACAGTTTTTACAAATAGAAAGTTCGCCGCTTTTGGTTTTTGAAATAATAATTGTTTTGTTGCACATATCAAGTAGTTTTAAGTAAAGATAATATTTTATTTTAATTTTTAATAAATAAAAATAATAATTTATTATTGAAAACTTAACCTTTAAAATGGTTATCTAATGGATAGTCGTTTTTTGGTAATTTTGAATTGATTTATATTTACTACCTTTATAACTTAACGAGCTAAAAATAGACATTATGATGGGATTAATTTTTAACATTTCCAGTATAGCTGGTGGTATTTTATTAGGTTTAGCAATGCTTGATAAATGGGATGGCGACACTAATATTTTTAATAAAATAGCTAAATTTTTAAGTCCGTTTCATGTAACTATTGGTGGTGCAATGTTAGGATTGGGTATTTTAAACCTGATTAGTGGCGCTGGTTTATTGGCAAATATTGTAAGTATTTTAGGAGGATTGTTATTGTTAACTCATACGTTGGCAAAATTACCAGCAGTAGGAGAGGGATTGGTAAAAGTATCTGATAAATTATCACCTTACAAGGCAGTTATTGGAGTTGCAAGTTTAGTATTGGGAATAATGGGGTTGTTTTAATCGAGGGGCGATAACCAATGGGTTTAATTCCCCGATGTTTGCCTCAAAAAAACAATAAATTAAACTTGACACACATGTTTTGAAGTCGCCTTATAAACTGTAAAAAACAGCCACTATAACAAATTTTGTATTCGTATTAGTGGCTGTTTTTATTTTTATATCGTTAAAAAAGTAATTATATCAACTCAGGAAACTGATTAGGATTACTTTCATGCATCATACTGTAAATTTTTTCAAACATATCTTCAGCAGATGGTTTGGTAAAGTAATCACCATCGGTTCCATACGGTGGACGGTGTTCTTTAGCGGTAAGGGTTTGTGGTTTGCTATCTAAATATTGATAAGCGTTTTGCTTTTCTAAAACTTCTTGTACAATATAAGCAGATGCTCCTCCAGGAATATCTTCATCAATAACCAATAAACGATTTGTTTTCTGAATACTTTTTATAATATCATAATTCAAGTCAAAAGGTAATAAACTTTGTATATCTATTACTTCAATATCAATACCAACTTGTTGTAATTCCTTAGCAGTTTCTTCAACAATACGCAGGGTAGAGCCATAAGATACTACTGTGATATCTTCACCTTCTTTAAGAGTTTCAACAACTCCTAAAGGTGTTTTAAATGCTCCAAAATTATTTGGTAATTTTTCTTTTAAACGATAACCATTTAAGCATTCAATTACCACGGCAGGTTCATCAGCTTCTAAAAGTGTATTGTAAAAACCAGCTGCTTTAGTCATGTTACGAGGTACTAAAATATGAATACCTCTAAGTAAACTGACTAAACCACCCATTTGCGATCCAGAATGCCAAATACCTTCTAAACGATGCCCACGGGTACGTATAATTAACGGTGATTTTTGTTTACCACACGTACGATATTGCAATGTTGCTAAATCGTCCGACATGATTTGTAGGGCGTATAATATATAATCTAAGTACTGTATTTCGGCAATTGGACGTAAACCACGCATAGCCATACCAATACCTTGACCTAAAATGGTAGCTTCTCTAATACCAGTATCTGAAACTCTAAGCTCTCCATATTTTTCTTGCAATCCTTCTAAGCCTTGATTTACATCTCCAATATGACCTGCATCTTCTCCAAAAATTAAAGCTTCTGGGTATTTTGAAAAGATAGCATCAAAATTATCACGCATAATTACACGTGCAT
Organism: uncultured Kordia sp.; assembly: GCA_964608925.1. Taxonomy (GTDB): domain Bacteria; phylum Bacteroidota; class Bacteroidia; order Flavobacteriales; family Flavobacteriaceae. The sequence continues at coordinate 761 of CAZSQD010000154.1, read as the reverse complement.
CTACTAACTCAGCATCATTTGAATACGTTGGAATAACTTCATCTACTTTAATTGCAGTACCAGTGTATAATTTAGAACTAAATTTTGGTTGTATTGTAGCTTTATAAGTATTAATCCAATTAATTAATGCTGTTTTTTCTGATGAATTTTCTTGAGTTACATAACGTAATATTTTACGTGCAGTAGATAAAATATCTTTTCTGTTCGGTTCTTTGATGTTTGTTAATTCGCTAATGTATTTTTCAATAAAAACTTTATTATCTGAAACCTTTGCTAAATTATTTAATACAACAAGTGCTTCTTGTTGTTCTGCTTGCATAGGTTGAATAAAAGCATCCCAAGCTTCTTTTTTACCTAAACGGACTTGTTTTTTAATGTCTTTTTCAATTACAACAGCTTCTTCTTCCGTAAAGATATTGTTTTCCAACATCCAAGTACGCATTTTTGTTAAGCAATCAAAATCTACCTCCCAAGCTAAACGTGCTTCACTTTTGTAGCGTTCATGTGAGCCTGAAGTAGAGTGCCCTTGCGGTTGTGTTAATTCCTTTACGTGTATTAAAACTGGACAATGGTCTTTACGTGCAATACTTGACGCACGTTGGTATACATCTACTAATTTAGGGTAATCCCAACCGTTTACCGTAAAAATTTCATATCCCTTATTGTTTTCATCACGTTGAAAACCTTTTAATATTTCAGAAATATTTTCTTTAGGAGTTTGGTGTTTGGCGTGTACGGAAATTCCGTATTCATCATCCCAA
>CAZSQD010000153.1:0-6149 GCA_964608925.1 uncultured Kordia sp. | reverse complement strand
GTTGGACTTAACATCATTGCGTTCATATAATCTCCCTTACTTATTTTACTCCAATCTATGCATTTTTTGATGCGTTTTTTTAGTATCAAATCCAACCATATTCTAGTGCTCCTACCATTACCTTCCATAAAAGGGTGTGCTATATTCATTTCTATATATTTGTTTACAATTTCATCAAATGTAGTTTCGGGTATTACGTCTATTTGCTTTAATGTATTACCTAAAAAGTGTGATAGAGCAAATTGAAAACCCCCTTTTGAAATATTTTTTTGTCTGATTTGTCCCGAAAAATCATACAAACCACCAAATAAATAGGCGTGTATCTGTTGTAAGCCTTTTGTTGTTCCTACTTCTATACTATTGATAAATGAACTTTCAAATAGTGCATAAGCTTTTGTTTTACTTTTTCCGTCTATACTTTTATCGCTGTAGGTAAACCATTCAATAAACCGGTTGGCTTTTGTTCCAGGAAATGTTTTACCTAAGTTAATAATACCATTGTAGTCAAGCATATCGGATTTATATTGTTTGCCATCTGCCGCAGTTAATTTCAGTTGGGTAGTGACACTAACCAACTGATTATTTTCTTTCTTTAACTTGACTTTAAGGTATTTCCAATAGTTACGGGTTTTAGTGTAGTTGTTTTGATCGGTAAGTACGGCTACAATATCCAACACTGAAAACCACCATTTGGAATTTTCTTCGTCCCAAACAGCACGCACTTCGCGGTCATCAAAAAAACGGATGGATATTTTTGCATTACTCATAATTTATATGTTGTTTATTTTGTCACTTTGTAATTTTTTGTTCAAATTTACGATAATTTCATCTTGTATTCATTGTCTATTGAGTCTATATCTAAATGATTTTCAATAGGTTAATTATGTGAATTCATTATAATGATTTATATTCTGCGTTAAGCGAAATTAGTATTTTTTAAGCAGAAAGTCAAGTTTTATAATAGGAGTTGTCTTACCTCTAAAAGCGAAGCGGCCTTACGTCTTTTTACTTTAAACTTCGCCCTGTTGGTGCATTAGGTCCTTTACGAAGTACGATTTCAGTATGCAATAATTTTGCAGCTTCTGCGGACCCTTTTACTTTTGCAGCGGTTCGGGCAATCATTTCTGCTTCAAACGTTTTTAAAACACTTGCTCTAATTCCGTTTGCTCTCCATTGTGAATAAGAATTACACCCACTTACAACGCCTCTTGCTAATACCAATGCATCCAATAACGCTTGGTTAGCTCCTTGTCCCTTAAAAGCGCTCATGGGGTGTGCGGCATCACCAATAAGGGTTACTTGTTTTGCGTTTGTTAACATTTCGAGTTGCAGTAACGCTCTATCATAAACAGGATATCCTGAAATCAGTTTTTTTGGGGTTGCATTAATAATTTGTGGTACTGGATTGTGCCATTGCTTCATTCTTTTAAGCGCATCTTCTTTAAGTGCTTTAGTTCCCAGAGCACTTAATACTTTTGACTCTTTTTCAGTAATTGGGTAGCTAAACTGCCACATTACGGTATCACTATCATACGGCATTACGTAAAGTCGTTCAGTTCCATTTACGGTTTGGAATACAGTTTTGGAATCCAGCAAATCACTATTTATATTTTCTAACGCACCCAAAGGGCAAATGCCTAATATAACAATGCAACCTAAATATTGTAAAGGAGTATTTTCTTCACCTATCTGTAGCCTTCTAACCGTACTTCTTATGCCATCAGCACCAACAATAAGGTCTGCTTTTGCTTGTTTTGTTTTTCCGTTTATGTTAAAATTGAGTTCAATACCACCGTTTTCACCATCTTTAAAATCAATTAGCTGATGTCCCCACTGCACCATATTATCTCCTAATTGTTTCAATAGTTCCAAACGTAATGATTGCCGAGGGATATGTACATTGGTACGTTTGTTCGTTTTTATTACTTCGGTTTGTAACCATTTTCGGGCACCCCATTCTACAATAATTCCTCCATCTGTAGCGTGTACTACGTGTCGTGTAGAAATAAGCCCTTCAGCTAATGATAAAATCCCCAATCCTTGAATGGCTTTACTGGCTTGTTGTAAAGTAAGTCCGTACCCTTGATGTCGTTCATCAAAGCTATTATCACGTTCATACAATGTAAAAGGAATACTACGATGCAAACAAGCTACAGCAAGTGCAACTCCTCCAATACCGCCTCCAATAATAGCAATATGAGGGTAGGTTTGGTTATCGGATTCGGGGTAATTATCTGAGGGAATCAATCCTGTAGCGTTACAGTGCGGACAGGGTTCTAAAGCTCCTTTTGGTCTAATTGGAGCATCTTCTTTTTGCTCTGTTTTCTCAAATTCATCAAGTGCTTTTTGATATTGAAGCCGTACTTTTTTCCGAAGTTTTCTCCTTTTTAAACTACTACCATTGCATTCCAGACAGATTGTCCATTTTAATACTTCATTTTTTACCTCTTCTTTATTGCTCATAATTTATGCTTACAACGTATTAAGCGAAATTACCGTTTTTTATGCGCTAATTATACTATTTTTACAACAAATAAGTTAATAAAAAAACAGATTGTCTCCTCGGTCGCTTCCAATAGTTATCAGGGTGATAGATTTTAAAAGATTAATGAAATATACACTGTTACTGTTGTTGTTTGCTGTTACTGGTTTCTCTCAAGAAATCGGCGGTAATCGGGTGCAAAAAAAAGTAGCATTTCAGCAAACTATTCAAATAGATAGCGTGAGTATTAATCCGTTTCAGTTTCAAGTTTCGGATAAAAATTTCAAAACTATTGACACTGTAAATTATACAGTAGATTTTGGAAAAAGTATTTTAAAATTTAAAGAAAATACAACTATAAAAACGGATACTTTAGTGATTAATTACACCAAGTACCCTAATTTTTTAACGAAGAAGTATTTTTTATATGATAAAAGCATCATTGTAAATAATACCAATGGAACTCAAAAATTAATTACTTTAGGCACCAGTAATACGAAACGAAAATTTATTCCTTTTGATGGTTTGGAAACAACGGGTAGCTTATCAAGAGGTTTTGCGATTGGAAACAATCAAAATTCGTCAGTAGACTCTGAATTAGACTTACAAATTACAGGTAAAATATCAGATAAAATTTCACTTCGTGCATCTTTACAAGACAGTAATGTGCCACTTCAAGAAGGTGGTTATTCCCAAAAATTGAACGAATTTGATCAAGTATTTGTAGAACTTTTTAGTGAAAATTGGTTGCTTCGTGCAGGAGATGTTTCTTTGGAAAATACAAACACCTATTTTGGAAAATTCACAAAAAAAGTACAAGGTATTTTTGCAACAGGAGCCATAAAAAGAGATAGTAGTGAAACCACACTTTTTGCAAGTGGCGCTATTGTAAAAGGACAGTATGCAAAAAGTAATTTTAGCGGTCAAGAAGGTAATCAAGGGCCGTATAAATTATCAGGATCAAATGGTGAATTGTTTATTTTATTGGTTTCGGGTAGTGAAACCGTATATGTAAATGGTTTGCGTTTAAAGCGTGGTGAAAATAACGATTATGTGATTGATTACAATGCGGGAGAAATTATTTTTAATGCTACGTATCCCATAACTTCGGAAATGCGTATTACAGTAGAATATCAATTTAGTGATCGTAATTTTAGTAGAATTATTGCGTATGGAGGTGGTAAACACGAAAGTAAAAAATTAAAAATAAGCGCACATATATATACGGAAAATGATGCAAAAAATCAACCGTTACAACAAAATTTAAGTACGGAGCAGGTTGATGTTTTACAATTGGCAGGAGATGATACTACATTAATGACCGCACCTTCTGCAACACCAGAAGCGTATAATGAAAATAGGATTTTATATAAAAAAGAAACGATTACAGGTGTAGAACGCTTCGTTTTTTCATCTAATCCAAATGATGCACTATTTCAAGTTCGGTTTAGTTTAGTAGGTGATAATAACGGTAATTATGTATTAACCAACACCAATGCTATTAGTAATATATATGAGTATGTTGCGCCAATTTCAGGAATTTTACAAGGTAATTATGAGCCGATTATACAATTAATTGCACCTACAAAACTGCAAATGGCGGTGGTAAATACGGAATACAATCCGAATAATAAAACGAAAATAAATTTTGAATTAGCAGGTAGTAAAAACGATTTAAACTTGTTTTCTGATGTAGATGATGAAAATAATAATGGTTTTGCCACCAAGCTAACCATCAATAGAAATTTGATAAAAAAAGATAGTGCTTGGAGCTTAAATACATTGGTAGATGTAGATTATATTGATAAAAATTTTAAAACAATAGAGCGTTTATATCGTGTTGAATTTGATAGAGATTGGAATTTAGAACAACCATTAGGGCATCAAAATATTATTAGAGGTGGGGTTGATTTATTTCATCAAAAAAAAGGAAATATTAAGTATACGTTTGAGCATTTGGAGTATACTGAAAATTACAATGGTAACCGGCACGTTTTTTCAAATACAAATACCTTCAATAAATTACGGCTACAATCGCATTCCAGTTTTTTAAAAAGTAGTAGCCCTACGTTTGATTTCTAAATTTTTACGGGTTTCAGCTGCTGCCATATATCAGTTAAAAAAAGGATGGTTGGGCGCAAAAACTAGTTTAGAGAACAATCAGCAACAAGATAATACAAGTGGTTTATTAACAGGTTTAAGTCAAAAATACAACCAATATGAGGCTTTTGTAGGTAGAGGAGATAGTACTGCGGTTTTTGTAGAGTTGGGTTATAAATACCGTATAAATGATAGTTTGCGGTTAGGAAGTTTGTCACGTGTAAATAACTCAAACACGTATTATTTAAAATCAAGATTAATTCAAAAACCCAATACAAAGTTGGCAATTCATGCTAATTTTAGAGCCTTAAATTTTGAAGATGCTGCATTGGAAAAAGAAAAAACATTGAATTCAAGATTGTTGTTTAGTAAAAATATTTGGAAGCAATTGTTACGTTTCAATACCGTTTTTGAAGTAAATAGTGGTGTAGTGCCACAACAAGGTTTTACATTTGTTGCAGTAGATGAGGGTCAAGGATATTACACCTGGATAGATTATAACGGTAATGGAGTGCAAGAATTAAATGAGTTTGAAATAGCACAATTTCAAGATCAAGCAGCGTATGTAAAAATATTGTTGCCCAACCAAATTTTTATTAAAACTGAACAAAATAAATTTAGTAGTGCATTGAGTATTGATCCTAAAAAATGGATGGAAGCTAAAAATTTAAATGATAAATTAATTGCTAAGTTTTATAACCAAACCTCTTTTTTAATGGATAAAAAAACCAAACGTAAAAATGAGTTTTCGTTTAATTTATTTGATACGGATAAAGCTAATTTAATTACGCTGAGTTCTAACTTTAAAAATGTGTTGTTTTTTAAACGAGGTAAACAGCGGTACTCCACAAGCTATACGTTTGTTAAAAATAAAAGTAAAAATAGTTTGAGCATTGGTTTTCAGGAAAATGAAAGTGAAAACCATCAGTTACAGTTTATACATAAAATGATGAATACGTGGTTGTTTGATTTTAAAAATAAAACGGATAACACTCAAAATACTTCCGAAAATTTTACTTCTCAAAATTATAACATCAAAAGTTTTAGTACGTTTCCTAAAATCTCCTATTTAGCAAATAGCACTGCTAAATTTGATGCGTTTTATGAATATGTAACCAAAGAAAATACAATAGGTGGGTTTGAAAATTTAGCGCAACAACGTATGGGGGTTTCGTTTCAAGTAGCAAAAGCTGATAAAGCATCTATAAACGGTGAGTTTAATTATTATATGAATACCTTTGAAGGCAGTACATTTTCACCGGTAGCCTACCAAATGCTAGAAGGTTTGGATAGTGGTAAAAATTTAACGTGGAGTGTTTTTGCACAAAAAAAGTTAACCAAATATTTAGACTTAAACATCACTTATTTTGGTCGTAAAACCGAAACTTCAAAAACCATACATACCGGTAATATACAGCTAAAAGCATTTTTTTAAATAGCGGGGTGACAATTTATATAGTTGTATTAGCGTAAAAGTTACTGAATGGAGCCTTTTTGAGAAATATTTTCGCTTAACGGTTTGTGTAAGAATAGTAAGGGATTTCGAAGGACTGAACTTTCAATTTAT
>CAZSQD010000152.1:0-6157 GCA_964608925.1 uncultured Kordia sp. | reverse complement strand
GATTATTGGTTACATCTGGTACTGCACCAATAGGTATTTGTGTTAGCGAATAAATTCCGAATCCGATTACAAATGTTGTAAATAGAAAAATAATGAATTTATTGTGTATGCTAAAATTTATAATTTTTGATAACATAGATTTTATTTAATAATTGAAAAATTAAAGGATTGAATGATTCAAAACTGAAACATTTATCTTAAAATAATTGAAAAGCATAGACGATTAACCCTTTTACTAATGGCTAATCCTAATGATTTTTCGCTAAATAAAATTATGCAAATTTTGGGGGTTGAAAAACGGATTGTTTTTCAAAAGTAGAATGTAAGTCTTGATAATAGAAATTTTGAGAAACTTCTATTTGATGGTAAAAAACGTTTATAAAAGGAATTTCAACTTGCCATATCACTACAGGTTGCACTTGGGTATGGCAATCACCACTTAATGGCGGATGTTGATGCTCTTGTTCTTCTTTTTCATGTTGTGATTGATGACTGTCTTTTAAATCACCATAATGTTTGGATAGAAATACAAAAATATCATCACCATAAGTTTCTTGATGAAAGGCAATATCCTCCAACAACGCATCTACCCTTAAAAAATCCTCATGACATATTTGAGAGCTTTGAAAGAGAAATAAGACTGCAATAGCTATGGATATTATTTTCTTCATTAAAAACAAAGATAGGTATTTATTTCAACACACGTTTTGTTGATACTGGATATTTTTGAAGATGCTTTTTAGGGCGAATGGGTCTTTTTTCAAAGCCTCCACCACAATTAGGGCAAACATGATTTAAAACTGTGATTACACAAGTAGCGCAAAAGGTACATTCAAAAGTACATATCATAGCCTCACTTGATTCATTTGGCAAGTCTTTATTACAATTTTCACAGTTTGGGCGGATTTCAAGCATTTTATCTTTCTTTAAATACTATTAATGATGCTTTTACACCTGCTAACAAACTCCATTGCTGTGATGTAATTACCTGTCCTTTATCATTTAATACTCTAAATTGTGCCGTATTGGGAGAATAAAGCCCCTCGTTTACAGCTATAAATTCAATTAGATTTTTTCCAATCACTAAATCGGCATGAACACCTTTATATCTTCCAACTAAAGTCATGTTATTCTCTACCAAAACACCGTTTACATAAATATGTATTCTATCTCCATCTACATTTTCATGATCCCTACACTCTACACTAAAAAAGGTGCCGGTAATTCCGAAAGTTCCTAAAAATTGATCTTTTTGGTAAGCATTCATTATCTTTTTATCTCGGATATTCCATTTTTTTTGAAGTTCCTCTCCTGAGTCCATTAAATCATTATCATCTACCATACTAAATGGTTTTTGAATGTGGTTTGGGTTTTCATCTTTGGGAGCTATTGGGGGTAATGGCTCTTTCTTTGCGGCAATTATTTGTGTATTATCATCAACAGGACTGTTTTCATCTGGTTGCATTTCCAAAGTACCATGTACGGACTTATTATCCAACTCTTTCTGAGCAGAACAAATAGTTACGGAAAATAATAAGATATAAAAAAGTGTCTTCATTGTCATATAATACGCTGTAAATGTATTTAAAATGTTACAAATACAATGCCAATTAACATTTTTTTAATTGCAAGGTAATAAGCTATACCTAAGCGTTAATTTTTTTAAATTTTGTATTGAAAGAAAAACTTACTTTTAAGTAAAAATAGAATCTTCTTTTTTATTGGTTGACTGGAACAATTGATGACTCTTATCTAAATGCACAATTTTTTTAGCTCCAAATTTGATGACTTTCCTGTTCCAAAACCCACTATTTGGATGATGTACTTGATGCTCAACGGGTACTATTGTTGATAATACTCTAGAAATAGATGCCTTAAATGCTCGTGTACTTGCATTTATATAATAATCAAATTTATGAAATTCTAAATAATTTATAAATTCTTTTTTATATTTTAAATCATGCCAACCGTATAACCAAAAGTTTAGCTTTGTTGTTTCTTTTACAGGTCTACGCATTAAATAATGTAAATCCATTAAAAATGGTACTGCGTTATACAGCGTAACTTGATAAGCAATATCTTGTGTTTCAGTAAGTTCTTCCATTAACTTATGAAAAGTAATCCTAAACGTTTCTAATTTACCAAACAAAGGTGTTTTTCCTTTAAAACCTTGTAAATAATCATATTCATTTTTATGTGGAGCTTCAAATACAAATAATACTTTTTTATACGTTACTCCTTCCTTCTTTTTAAAATGTAAATCTTGCTGCTGCAAAAAGAAGCTTCTACTTTTTACCAAATGCTCATGCCTAAAAAACTTACTTTTTACCACTACAAAATTCTCTTCTACAATAAAAAACTGCTCATCAACTTTTGTAATGTCAATTGCTTTTGCTTCTTGAGCTGTTAAACTGGTTATTTTTTGTCCTTTCCTGTTGTAAACAGGTATGGTTTGGATTATTTTCATACGCTTAGCAATTAGTTTTGCAACCCAAATATAAAGGCTTATATAAATATGAAAACTACAAATATGAAATTAGTTATTGAAGAGATATTAACAAAAAATGTGACTAAGTTCTAATTTAAAACTTAGTCACATAATATTGTATTAATAAAGCTATTTGTTTACTAATAATTTTTTAATTCCTTTTTGCCCATCTTTTGAACTAATGATAACGGTGTAAATACCTGCCGCTAAAGGTGAAATATCCAAACCTATGTTTGCCTGGTTTTCTGTTTTTTTATAAATGATTTTTCTACCTTTTAAATCAAATATTACTATTGAGCTTAGCGCTACATTATTTGTTTTAATCATGATACTCTCTTTATTGCTTACAGGGTTTGGGTATATTGCAATTAGATTACTTATTGTATAGCTATCTATCCCTAATACAGTTAAAGGTTGGTTTGGCAAAATACCTTTGTTTCCTCCGTGATATCCAAATGAAGTTGATGCAGATGAATGTGCCCATATTAAATTAATACTAGTATCCGTATTTGAAAACACATAATCATTTGCTTCACCTGTATTTAATACTCTTGTAGAAACTACAGTTCTTGTGCCACCAGCAACAGTGTTACTAACCATTGTCCAGCTTTGAGTAGCATCAGCAACAGGTGCAGTATAATTACCAGATAATGTGCCGTCAATTATTGCTCCTCCAGTACTATAAATAATATCTTTATTAGCGCTATTCATAGCACTACTTCCTAAACCAATTGCAAACCATCTATTTGAAGGCCCATTAATTGTGGCTGTTACAAGTGTTGGAGAAATTTTTATTTCAATATTTAAACTTGCGTTACAAGGAATTGTACCTGTAGATATTGTTTGTGCAAAACTGTTTGCAATGCTTATACTAAAAATTAGTACTAAGATGTTTTGAGTAATTTTTCTCATAGTTATTTATTTTAATAGATTAATTAATTTTTCATTGTTACCAAACAATGCATATTCTAATGCACTATTTCCTTTTTGGTCTTTATGTGTTTTGTTTACTTTATATGCTATTAATAATTTAATAATATCTATGTTTTCTGATATAGTTGCGTAAATTAATGGCGTTGTACCTTTTGCGTCTGCTATATTTGGGTTGGCATTGTTTTTTAATAATATTTCTACAATTTTAGTAAACCCTTTATAGCTTGCCGCAGTTAACGCAGTACCAGAAATAGTATTGTAATTAATATCTTTAATTTTTTTTACTAAAAACACTACTATAGCTTCATTATTTATATAGGTTGCTAAAATTAAAGGTGAAAAACCGTTTTCATCAACAGTATTAATAACGTTTTTATTACTTTTAATTATAGATTCCATTTCCATAACAGTACCAAATCTTGCTATATCAAATACATTTTTTTCTTGACTAAATAGAAGTGAAGTGATTAATAAAAAGAATATATATATGTAATTTTTCATGTTAAAATAAGTATTTATGTTTTTTTTTATAAGGTACACATAAAATAATTTACTGATTATTATATCGTTACTAAATGTTTACTTTACTTGATAATATCCACATTTTAAATAGGCGCCTTCTGGAAATGATGCTATGGTTGGATGATCACTATCATGATATGTTTTAGCTATATTTACGAATGCTTTTGATGCGTTTTGTATTTCCGCTTCGCAGATATCAAAAAAATCATCTGCAAGAATACGGGAGGAACAAGATGCTAACACTAACAATCCGTTTTTTGTTACTAATTGTGCTCCTAAACGTGCTAAACGTGCGTAACTATGTTTTGCTTTGTCAATTTCCTTAGCACTTTTTGCAAATGATGGCGGATCAATAACAACTACGTCAAACTTTTTACGTTCACGTATTAATTGTTGCAAACCAATAAAAGCATCAATTGCCATGGTATTATGGGTGCCTGTATACGGGTTTAATTTACCATTTGCAACTGCCATTTTTATGGCTTGTGCACTAATATCTAAACTCACCACTTCCGTTGCTCCATTGGCTAATGCGTGTACGGAAAATCCTCCTGCATAAGAAAAAACATCTAAAACCGATTTTCCTTTTGACAGCAAGCCTACTCGCCTTCTGTTTTCACGATGGTCTAAAAAATATCCTGTTTTATGGCCGTGAATTACATTAGCGGAAAAATGAATACCATGTTCCGTAAATAGTACGACTTCAGTATTTAATTTACCAAAAATTACTTGCCCATCTTGTAAGTCATGATTGCCTTTTAACTTCTGCAAATTTCTACTTAACCGCAGTACAACTGTATCACAATTACTTTTTTCTACCAAACTATGTACAATAGTTTCTAAATATGGAAACCAAATAGCTGAATAAATTTTTACTACTAAAACATTCGCATATACATCTGCAATAAACCCAGGGAAACCATCAGATTCACCAAATAAAAATCGGTAACTGTTAGTTTGTGTTTCTAATAAAGGTTTACGGATATTGAAAGCTTCTTCTACTCTACTTGCAAAAAAAAAATTATCTAATTTTTGAGGTTTGTGAAAGTGCAATAACTTAATGCGTATGGGTGAATATGGGTCATATAGACCACACGCTAAAAATTTATTTTTACGATTGTCATATACCACCACCACATCACCAGCACCAGCTTCATTGTTTTGCTTGGTAATACTGTCTTCAAACACCCAAGGATGCATTTTTTTAACCATACGTTCTGCTTTTGGGCGTAAGCGTACGGATATCGTTTTCGTTTTTATTTTGGGTAGCATTTCCATTTATAGCATTAAAACTACTTAATGCGCTTTACATTTACTGCAGCTAAACCTTTTTTAGTTTTGGAAACTTGAAAAGTAACTTTATCACTTTTACGTAAAAAACCTTGTACATCACTTTTATGTACAAAAACTTCATCATTACCATTGTTGTAAGCAATAAAACCAAATCCTTTGGTTCTATTAAAAAATTTTACAACACCATTTTCTGTTTTACCACTTGTTGTTGGTGATTTACTAAATAAGTTAGCAATTTTTTGGAAAATATTCATTCTATTTTTTTATTTATTGGCAAATGTACTGATTTGTTTGCTTAATAAAAAATGCCTCCCAAATAATTGAAAGGCATTTTCTTTATACTGAAAAAATAGCTTATTGCTTTACTTTTTCATTTTTATAATTAAATAGATGATCTACATCCATTTCATGTACTTTACCCAACTTTGCTAAAGCATTCATGTCTACATCTTTTTTATTACCAATAACTAAAACATTATATTTTTCGCCTTTGATATTCTTATTGAAAAATGCTTTTAAATCATCCATTGTCATTTTACTAATGGTATTGTACATTTGTTCACGGTTGTCATTTTCAATTCCTAACTTTTGAAGACGTTCATAACTCCAAAAAATATTTGCTTTAGTAATACGTTGTGCCGCAATTTTCTTTAAAGTGGCTTCTTTTGCTGCCTTAAATTGCTCTGCTGCTGCGGGCATATCATTCATTAAATCCATCATTGCATTTACCGCTTGATCCATTTTATTTGCTTGCGTACCCACATATGCCATTACATAATTAGCCTCTCCTTTTTTACGAGCATTTCTATAACTTGCAAATGCTGAATAGGCTAACGATTTAGATTCCCTAATTTCTTGAAAAACAATTGAAGATAATCCACTACCAAAATAGGTGTTAAATAAGGTTGAGGCAGCTATGTT
>CAZSQD010000151.1:0-6175 GCA_964608925.1 uncultured Kordia sp. | reverse complement strand
ATCCTCGAAAAGTTGCATTTACTACTTGAATTAAAGTGTTGTTTAATTTTCATTTACCAAAAATAGGTAAATTTAAAGATACCTATATTTGGGGATGGTAAAATTTTTGACAATGATGCTTAGTGTTAGGCAAAAGCTTACGTTTTTTGTTCTTTGTTAAAATACACAAGGTAGTAATACATTTGTTTTTCTTCATCCCAACCTTTTTCTACATATTTTTCAGCAGATTCTGGGTTAATGAAATCCATTTTTATTTGTATATGGGTATCCAACTCAATTATGTTTTTAATTTTTTTACGAGAAGCCGTTACTGCGGTATTTGAAATATCAAACTCGGTAACATCTTCAATATGAAATTTAGGTGCTTTTTCTTGTTTGTAGTGTTTAAACTCCGGTATTAAATCTGGGTTGTCAATTACATTGTTTAAAAAGTTAGTTTCTTCAAAGCTATCATTTTTAGCAAAATAATCCATTGATCGGTTCATAAACATCACTTCTTCCTTTTTATCTTCTGCAGGAAAAACAACGTCTTTTGCAAAGTTTTGACAGAGTTGTAAATATTTTTTGGTATAAAAATTATCATCCGTAAGTGGATCAACACTTAAAAAATGTTCTAACCAATATTTGGTATCGTATTTATTAGAATCGGCAGATAATATTTTGTACCCTGTTTCTTTATCAATGTTGAAAATTAGGCAACCTTTATCTAATTTCTTCAAATTTACACCTTGTTGTAATATGGCATTTAAGTTTTCGTTTTTTTCTTCAAACTGTAAAAAATCGTCTTTTATCTCACTTTTAAAAATACCAATAGCATCTACTTTTTGGTTGTCTAAAACCAAACCTGTTAAGTAAGAAACATATACTTCACCACTTTTTATATGCGGGTGTTGTGATTGATTGTATAGGTGATTGGTTATTTTTTGAGATGCCTCATGTATGGTATTTGGGTTGTCAAACACATTTGTAACAATTTTGTATAGCTCATTAAATACTACATCTACTTCATTTACAAACTGAAAGTAATTTTCTTCTTTTTCTCTAAACGGTTTAAAAAAAAACTCTTTTAAAAGCGGCATTAATTCGTCATTTAATACATACGGTTCTTTAGAGGTAAATGCGCCTTCTGCTTTACTTTTATTACCTACTCTATGTATAGAAAGGGTTTCAATGTGTGTTTGGTATAAGTTAATCATAGTTAATTGTTGGTAAGGTTAATAGCGAGGCGATAACCTAATGGGTTAATTTCCCCCGATGTTTTTACATTATAAGAATAAGCTAATACCGTGTACGCGATTTTGTAGCGGAAGTTTATTTGTGTATTTTAGTTATTTAGCTCCACAAATCGTCATAATTATCATAGGATTCTTCTTGATTATAGTCTTCATATTCATCATCATCCGTGTCATCATCTTGAGGTTCTGCTTTAAATTCTTTATCAGGAGGGCTTTCAGGCAATAATCCTTGAGCAAAAATAACATTGGGGTAGGTTTCGTCAATTTGTGGTTCGGTAATTTCTACCAATTCTATTAAAAAAGACCACATATTAAAAAAGTCATAAACATATAATAGGTTAGGGGCGTTGTTTGATAAAATATCATCTAAAGTGGTTTCACACATAATACGCACATCACCATTTTCTTCATTCATATCAAAAAGGGCAATTTCTTCTCCTTGGTTCCACTCTTGATCACTTTCATAAAAGGAAGCCATTTCACCACCTTCAAAGCCAAATGCTTGGGTAATTACGTTGTGTAATTCTTCCGCAGTTGCATCAGTATTTATTTCAATGTCACGTAAAACATCTTCTGGGGCATCTAAAATTATTCGAACTCTATATATCATTTGCTAAAAAATTATGGAATGTAAAAGTAAGTTATTTATTTGGTAAAACGGTGTAAAGTAAAGGTCATTGCGCTCAATAAAAAGAAAGCTCCTATTTGATGAGCAACTCCTAAAACAACAGGAACATGCATAATAAGTGTTAAAACACCTAAAATAAATTGCACAAAAACTAAAATATATAATGTTTTTGTTCCGTTTTTTTGATGTTGTGTAAGTGCTATTTTTTTTGTTTTAAAATAGATAGCAATAATACTTGCCAATACTAAATATGCCAATGTACGGTGTATAAATTGTACACCACTTTTACCTTCAATAAAGTTTTTATAAATGGGTGTTTGTTCCGTAAAAACAGTTTCGTGTATTAATTTTCCGTCACTCATTAATGGCCAGTAATTGTGTATAAAACCTGCATCTAAACCTGCTACAAAAGCGCCGTAAATAATTTGAATAATGAGTAGTATTAACGCTATGCGGATGAAATTTCGGAATTTAGCATCTATTTGTTTTCTGTTTGGGAAAAGAATGTCCAACAATACCCATAATGTATAGGCAAAGGTAATGAATGCTGTGGTAAGATGCGCTGCTAAACGGTAATGGCTAACATCTGGCCTATTTATTAAACCGCTTTTTACCATATACCAACCCAATGCGCCTTGAAAACCACCCATAATTAATAGAATAATGGATTTTTTTATTGTTGATTTTGTGAGTTGTTTGCGTACTAAAAAGTATAAAAACGGAATGATGAACACTATACCAATAAACCGTCCAATAAACCGATGTAGCCATTCCCAAAAATAAATATCTTTAAAATCTTGTAATGAAAAATGGGTGTTTATTTTTTGATATTCGGGGTATTGCTTGTATAAATCAAATGCTTTGTTCCACTGTTCTGCTCCCATTGGCGGTAAAGTGCCGCTAATAAGTTTGTAGCTTGAAATGGATAAGCCTGAATGTGTTAAACGCGTAATGCCACCAATTACTACCATTATAAAAATAAGGATAGCGCCTGTTGTAAACCAAATTTGGACTTTTTTATTGTCTTTCATCGTGAAATTGAGTTGTAAAGTTAAAAAGTTGTAAAGTTTTTAAAGTTATAATTTTGCTTCTAAGCCTAATGCTAATCCTTTTTTTAGCATCAATGCTTTTGCTTGTTCGTGATTATTTTCAATTTCGCCTTCTAAAATTGCTTCTTTAATTGCTTCTTTGATGATGCCAATTTCCCTACAGGGTTTTAAATTAAAAGTATTAATAATGTCTTCTCCAGTTATTGGAGGCTGAAAATTACGAACATTATCTCGTGCTTCTACTTCTACAATTTTATTTCTAACGAGTTTAAAATTATTATGATAGCGTTTAAATTTCTTTGGATTTTTGGTGGTAATATCTGCTTCACAAAGTGTCATTAAGCTGTCAATATCCTCGCCAGCATCAAAAATTAAACGCCTTACGGCGCTATCTGTTATTTTATCATCAGCAATAACAATAGGTCGTGAACTCATGCGTACCATTTTTTGAACAAATTTCATTTTTTCATTTAATGGCATTTTTAAACGGTGGAATAATTTGTATGCCATTTTGGAGCCTACAAATTCATGTCCATGAAATGTCCAACCTACTTTTTTACTAAATTTTTTAGTAGGTGCTTTTCCAATATCATGTAATAAAGCTGCCCAACGTAACCATAAATTATCGGTATGTTTGGCTATGTTATCTACAACTTCTAAGGTGTGATAAAAGTTGTCTTTATGTTTTTGCCCGTCAATATCATCTACGCCTTTTAAAGCTATCAATTCTGGTAAAATGTATGATAAAAGTCCTGTTTCTTCTAATAAAATAAAACCTATTGATGGTTTTGGACTCATCATTATTTTGTTAATTTCATCAACAATACGTTCGTGTGTAATGATTTCAATACGTTTTTTATTTTTTAAAATAGCACGTAAGGATTCGTATTCAATTTTAAAATTTAATTGTGTAGCAAAACGGATAGCACGCATCATGCGTAATGGATCATCAGAATAGGTAATATCAGGGTTTAGTGGAGTTTTTAATAGTTTTTCTTCTAAGTGATTAATACCATTAAAGGGGTCTAATAAATCACCAAAATTTTCTTCGGATAGGTTTAATGCTAATGCATTGATAGTAAAGTCTCTTCGGTTTTGATCGTCTTCTAAAGTTCCGTTTTCCACTTCGGGATTTCTACTATCTTCCGTGTAGGACTCCTTACGAGCGCCTACAAATTCAACTTCAATAGTATCTGTACGTAACATAGCAGTACCGTACGTTTTAAAAACTTGTACTTTTGGTTTGTTGGGTAATAATTGTGCTACTTGTTGTGCTAATTCAATACCGCTACCTACGGTAACGATATCAACATCTTTTGCATCTCCTCTTTTTAAAATAAAATCTCGGACAAAGCCACCTATAACATAGGTTTCTTGATTCAAAAGTTTTGATGCTTCTTGAATGGTTTTAAATATAGGGTGATGTAATGCTTGTTTGTAATTTTTCAATGTTTCTCTTTTTTTTGCTACGAATACATGAGGTAGTAAAGATTATTTTCTAATAATTTTCACTTCGCCATTATTTTTTAATTGAATAATGGTTGATGATTTTACTGCTTTTTTTTCGTGGTGCAAATCTACAACATAGCTAACACCTTTTAAAATATCCATACTAATTTCTGAAAATTGTTTGGGTGTTTTATCTCCAGATATATTTGCTGAGGTAGCAACAATTGCCCCATTAAATTTACGAGAGAGTTGGTAGCAAAAATCATTATCAGGTATTCTAATAGCAATGCTACCATCTGTTGCTATTAAGTTGGTTGCTAAATTTTGTGCATTATCATAGATAATAGTGGTTGGGTTTTCAGAACACTCAGTGATGTCTAACGCTGCTTCGGGTATTTTTTTTACATATTTTTCAAGCATGCGCTCATCAGCAACTAAACAAATTAGCGCTTTACTATCTTTTCTTTTTTTTAAGGCATATATTTTAGCAACGGCATTAGGGTTTGAAGCGTCACAACCTATGCCCCAAACGGTATCTGTTGGGTAAAGGATGAGGTTTCCATTTTTTAGGTGTTGTATTGCTTGTTGAATTTGTTTTTGCATTTAATTGACAAATATAGTAAAATTTAAGAGTAGTATTTTATTGATATAGAACAGAAGTTGATATTAAAAATAGTTGTAGATTTGTTTATAGAACGTAATGAAAGAAAACGTGGTAAATATAAAGCGAATTAACGTAACACAAACTTTTTTACCAGATCAAAAGGAGTATCAGGAGATTCTTCAAAAATCTTGGGATAAAATATGGATAACTAATAGAGGAGAGTTAGTTTTAGAACTAGAAACTAAAATTAAACAAAAGTATGCTATTACAAATATGATAGCAACAACCAATGGAACCTTGCCTTTGCAAATTGCTATTAAGGCATTAGGTTTAGAGGGAGAGATAATTACTACCCCATTTAGTTATATAGCTACCGCATCAAGTATTTATTGGGAAGGTTGTACCCCAGTATTTGTTGATATTGATAAAGAAACACTAAATATAAACCCTTTACAAATAGAAGCGGCTATTACTTCCAATACGTCAGCTATTTTAGCAACTCATGTTTTTGGAAACCCATGTGATATTTTAGCCATTAAAAAAATAGCTAAAAAATACAATTTAAAAGTAATTTATGATGCTGCACATTGTTTTGGGGTAAGTTATAAAGAAAAATCAATATTTGAATATGGAGATGTAAGTACATGTAGTTTTCATGCTACTAAAATTTTTCATACAGGAGAAGGAGGAGCAATGTTTACTACAGATGCCACACTGCATAAAAAGTTATATTACCACCATAATTTTGGACATGAAGGCAGAGAAAGTTTTCAAGGATTAGGTATAAATGCAAAAATGAGTGAATTGCAAGGGGCAATGGGACTTGCTGTGTTACCCTATTTTGATGAAATATTGGACAAACGAAAAAAAATGTATCAACAGTATGTAAAATTATTGTCTGTAAGTAATAACATTTCATTTCAAAAAATAATGGCAGATACGGAGTATAATTATTCGTATTTCCCTGTAATTTTTCAAAATGAAATGCAATTAGAAAAAGTAGTAGCGTTGTTAAATGAAAATAATATATTTCCAAGACGATATTTTAACCCCTCATTAAATACTATTGATTACCTGAAAGGAAAAGAAATGAAAATTTCGGAATCAATTTCTAAAAGGATACTTTGTTTGCCATTATATTTTGATTTAAAAGAGGAACAAGTAAATTATATTTCAACCTTAATATTGAAAACAATATCATAAATGAAAA
>CAZSQD010000150.1:0-6302 GCA_964608925.1 uncultured Kordia sp. | reverse complement strand
ATTTTATTTATCTAATATTTGTTTCTATCTTTGAACTGTGGATGAGTTATAAACAACTCATTACAAAATGACTTAACCCGTCAACTTCACAATTTTCATAATTCTCACCCCTTGAGAGAAATACTTATCATTAAAGTTTTATCCCAATAAAACAATGACATTAATAATGTCAATTTAGATGTGTATTTAATAACCAATAAATATTTTAATTATGAAAAATTCGATTTTAACATTCGTTTTTGCGTTAGCAACGTCTTTCGCATTCGCCAATTCGGCGTCAACAGTAAATCCAACAAACCCTCCAACAACGCCACCACCGTGTGCACCAGGAGCGCATTGTGATGAAATTATTCCACGTACAGATGTATGTGTGCCAGAATTGTTACCAGACATTTATTGTCCGGATGATGTATTGTTAGCCGTACAAGGTTTAGCAAATTATTCTGCAGTAAGACAAACAGGAGATTTTAGTTATGCAACAGTAGATCAAACAGGGTCTAATGGATCTGAAATCATTCAAAATGGTACAGGTATGGATGCAACAGAACAAAATGAAGCATTTGTAACTCAAGATGGATGGAATGGAGCTATAACCCGTCAAGATGGGCATAGTAACATGTCTGACATCAACCAAACAGGAGATTTAAATTTTGCAGATGTAAAACAAGCAGGTAATGGTAATGATTCTGATGTAGATCAATCAGATATGGGTAATAAAGCCGATGTGGATCAATTAGGTAATAACAATACATCTATATTAGATCAATCAGGATCTGCTAGTGTATTAACAGGTAATGCCGCTAAAATTTTCCAATGTGGTAATGATAACAGTTCTGATGGAGCTCAAGTAGGTGATGGCAATAAATTATGTGTAGATCAAATAGGTGATGGTAATGATTCTTTCCAACGTCAAGATGGTACGGATAATGTTGCTGTAGTAGAGCAAGGTAATCATACGGATGTAGCTACTAATAATGAAGCAAGTCAAGATCAATTAGGTATAGGTAATTCAGCTTATGCAACACAATTAGGTGATGATAATATATCAAACCAAATACAAGATGGAGATGATAATTATGCTGAAGTACAACAAAGTTTAACTGATATGTTAGGTGACAATGAAGCTAACCAAGATCAAGTAGGTACAGATAATGCTGCTTTAGTTGCTCAAGAGGGAGAACGTAATTTAGCTAACCAAAATCAAGATGGTGATTGTAATATTGCTATAGCAAGACAAGGTGGTGTAGATAATGAATCTAACCAAATGCAAACTGGTACTGAATTATTTAGTGCAACAGTTCAAATGGGGCATGATCAAATGTCTAATGTTACCCAAACAGGAAGTTTACACGCAAGTTATGTAGATCAAGCAGGTGGAAACAACTGTGCTACTGTTACTCAAGGAGATTAATATTAGTAGAGTGCTAAAAAAAAATCAGAGCGTAACATAACGTTACGCTCTTGATTTTTTTTAATAAAGAGAACTATGAAAAATATAAAACTAATACTGTTGTTTTTATTCGTAACGTTTGGTGTAACAGCTCAAAATTATGAGAATGAAAATACAAATAAAACAACGCAAGAAGCTTTATTGTATTTAAACAATTCAAAAACTAATTTTAGTGGTTTAACACCTGTAAATTCAGTTTATATAACACAACAAGGTCAAAACAATGATGCAAATGTAGTGCTAATATCAAGTGATAGTGAAGTAGCTATTAGTCAATTTGGTAATGATAATATTGTAGACTTAAACGTAGCGGCACAACAAATACGTGCAAGCATTACACAATTAGGAGATAATAATAACTTTACAGATTATAGTTTTGCGTCACAAAGTAATTACAATGCCCAGATATATCAAAATGGTAACGCCCAAAATATATATGTGAGTGGTAGTAATAGCTTATCAAAAAACATTAAAATTTCACTAACAGGAAATGATAAAACAATTTATATAAACAATTTTCAATAAAAAATGAATCAGTCTTTTAAAATAGCACCATTTTTAGTGTTTGTTTATTACAAACATAAGTGCACAGTCTCTTGATAGAGCAGTGCTTGCAAAATTGGAAATTAAATTAGAGGAAAATGTATTAAAAACCATAGCTAAAGCAGAAGGTTTATCAAAATTTAATCAAAGTTTAACCTATGAATTGTTAGTTTTTTCAGAAGATGAAAAAGGGAATAAAAACAAAAATAAGCAATCGGGTAGGTTTGTTATAAACACACAAGAAATAAAAAAATTAAGTACAGTTTCTGTAAATGTAAAAAGTAAAAAAGATAGAGTGATTGTTTTATTACTAATAAAAAATTTGGAAAATAAATTGCTGTCTAAATCCAGAAAAGAATTTATAGGAGGTATTGAGTTACAAAATAAAGTATATAAAAAAATAGTGTTACAACAGCCAAAAGATGATGGTATTGCAATATTGGCAGTAGTGTTAGAACGAACAAAGACAACACCTGGACGTAATTTTTATCGCTATTTTTATAAAAAATACAGCAATTATAAATTTCAAGATAGTAGACCTATTATTGTAGAGGAAAAACATGATAGAGGAAGGAATACTAAAATTGAAATACGTGTGGAACATAAAATAATTTATCAATTTTTTGTACGCCCTAAAGATGATTATTTAAAAGCACAGGCAGGTTATGCAATAAAGAAGTTATATAATTTTTTTGAAAAAAAAGAGAAAAACTATATCGTAAAATACTAAGATACCCATATCTATTTCAATATAAAAGTATATTAATCCCCCTAATCTACTTTAGCAAAACCTATTATTACATGTAATGTGTGTGAGTGGGTTTTGCGTATATATATAAGTTTTACTCCATAAAACATAACCATAAAAATTAATTGTAATGAAAAAATATGTATTAGCAGTTGTTTGTTTTATGAGTATTTGTGCAACTATGCAAAGTCAGGAATTTGTTTATAGAGCTAAAAACCCTGCTTTTGGAGGGGAATCATTTAATTATCAATGGTTATTAAGTTCTGCAGAAGCTCAAAATACAATAGAAGAAGATGTGGATCCAAGAAATAGAGATACGGATTTAGAGGATTTTAAGGATAATTTAAACCGTCAATTTTTAAATAGATTAAACAGAGTCTTGCTAAATTCTCAATTAGCAGTAAACGATGGTTTAGCTCCAGGAACCTATTCATTTGGTAGCTTATCTGTTGAGGTGTATGAGTCATCAGAAGGTTTAGTAGTCAATATTTTAGATACGGATACAGGAGAGCAAACACAAGTTATAATACCTTAAATACAACCCTATGTTAAATACACAATCAATAAAAAAAGTAATTTTTACTTTTGGTTTTTTATTATTAGTTTCTTGCGGAACCTATTTTAATCAACCTACGGATCAGCAAAGAGCTATTCTAGGTGAGCAAACTCCAAAAACAAAAATATTAAAAAATCTACCCCCACCAAAAGATCCAGTAGTAGTAGGAGTTTATAATTTTCGTGACCAAACAGGGCAATATAAAATGATGCAAAACGGTAGTAGTTTTAGCACCGCAATATCGCAAGGAGGTACAACCATTTTATTAAAAGCATTGGAAGATTCTAAGTGGTTTAGAATTATTGAACGTGAAAATTTAAATAATCTTTTAAATGAACGAAATATTATACGTTCTACACGTCAAGAATACCGTAAAAATAAAAATAAAAACCAACCACAATTACCACCATTACTTTATGCGGGTGTTTTGTTAGAGGGAGGTGTAATTTCATATGATTCAAACATTGTAACAGGTGGTATGGGAGCACGATATTTTGGTGTTGGTGGTTCCGCACAGTATAGGCAAGATAGAATAACGGTGTATTTAAGGGCTATATCTACGTCAAGTGGTGAAATACTAAAAACAGTATATGTAAGTAAAACAATATTATTTCAATCCTTAGATGCAAGTTTGTTTAGGTATGTAAATTTTAAACGATTATTAGAAGTAGAAACAGGTATTACTAAAAAAGAGCCCGTACAAATGGCAGTGACAGAAGCTATTGAAAAAGCAGTAGAATCTTTGATTATTGAAGGGATGCAATCTGGTTTATGGTCGCCAAAAATAGTGACTCAAGAAGTTTTGAAATTAGTAGCAGATTATAATAAAGAGAAAGAAGAAGCAGTAGATCGTAAAATATACGATAGAATGTTTAAAGAAAAAAGAGGTAAAAATGTATTAGAGTTTAGTACGGGAGGGACTTATTTTCAAAGTGATTATCCAACTCCTAAATTTGAAATGATGCCAATTTCTGGAGGATTTAAACGCTATTTAAGTCCGCATTTTAATCTCGGTGTAAATTATGCAAAATACAATTTAGCAAATAAAAATGTACCAGGTTATCAAACTACCTATGGTTTTATGTCATTAGATTTAAAAGCAGAATTTACCTTATTACCGTATGATGATTTCACACCATATTTTTATGCATCTGTAGGTACAAATATTGCAAATTATGCCATTACGGTAGACCCAAAAGTTGCTTATGGTGTTGGGTTAGAATATTTAGTTTCGGATAAGTTAGGTTTTAAATTATATGGTGGCTATGATATGGTTTTTTCAGATAAGTTAGATGGAGTTGTAGCAGGTAAACGAGATGATAATTTTTTCCGCTTTGGAGTAGGAGTAAATCTTTATCTATTTAATAAAAGACAGCGGAAATTTAAAGATAAGAAGCCTAAAGAATTTGTGCCAAAACCTAAAATGGATTCTTTGCAGCTATCTGAAAAGCCTAAAAGAAGAGAACTCAGGAAACTTAGAAAGCAAAATAAAGCTTATAGAAAACAAATGAAAAAGCATTTAAAGAGTATAAAATAAAAATAATTACATTATGAGATATAAAAAAATAATAATAAGTTTTGTGTTCCTATTTGTAGTTATAGGATGTAGTGAAGACGCTTTGGAGTTAGTAAACACGGGTAATATAACAGGTAAGGTAGTTGAACAAGGTACAAACGTACCTTTAGAAAATGTTAAAATACGCTCTACCCCAGCAACAAGTACTGTTTTTACGAATGCAAATGGTGATTTTTCATTGCCTAATGTTAATATAGGCTCATATTCCGTAGAAGCATCAAAAGATGGGTTTTTAACCTCTTTTGAAGGTGTTCAAGTTACAGCAGATACAACTGTAAATGCCGTTTTTGAAATGTCAGATAATACCTCAACAAATACAGCGCCAAGTCAGCCAATTTTAATATCACCAATAGATGCTAGTGCAAATCATAATATAGTTATAAATTTAGAATGGGAAGCAACAGATCAAGAGGGTGACGCATTAACCTATCAATTAGAAATACGAGATGGAGAAACCTCTCAAATAGAAATATTTGATAACTTAACGGCAACCAATTTTGAGGTAACAGGTTTACGATATAGTAGCGCCTATTTTTGGCAAGTATCCGTTAATGATGGTATAAATACAAGCGTGTTGAGTGAAATACATTCTTTTGAAACTCGTGACGCTCCTGATAATTTAATTATGTATGTAAAAAACATAGCAGGTAATGATGTCATTTATTCAGCAGAAGATTTAGGTGCCGGAAACGGTTTTTTAGAAAACCAATTAACAGATGAAACGCTAAATAGTTGGCGTCCACGTAAAAACCCAATCAATACATCTGTTGCGTTTATGAGAAACACAGGTTCTGAAACACATATTTTTTTAATGGAAGCAGATGGCACCAATGTGACTCAGGTAACTAATACGATACCCGTAGCTGGTTTTAATCACTCAGAAGTAGATTTTAGTTGGTCAGCTAATGGTAACCAAATAATATACCCAAGTTTTGATAAATTATATCGTATAAATAAAGATGGGACAGGTGTTGTGCAAATTTATCAAACCCCAACAGGTAGTTTTATAACTGAATGTAACTGGAGTAATGATGGTACAAAAATAGCTTTAAAAACCAATAATGTAAATGGGTATGATATTTCTATTTACACCATAAATATGGCAGGAGTAGTGCAAGATACCATTGTGTCAGGAATATTAGGAGCAGCAGGAGGATTAAAGTTTTCTGTAGATGGTACAAAATTATTATATACGCATGATATTTCAGGTTTTGAAAGTGCAGATTATAGGCAATTGAACACCCACGTTTATATTTATAATTTTGCAAATTCAACAAGCTTTGATGTATCTTTTGATAAACCAGCAGGTTTTTTAGATTCCGATCCGCGTTTTTCGCCAAATGAAGCACAAGTGATTGTAGCGTATAGCTCAAATGTGTATTATACTGATATAGGTTGACCTTTTTTTATTGATATTAATTTTACTTTT
>CAZSQD010000149.1:0-6323 GCA_964608925.1 uncultured Kordia sp. | reverse complement strand
CAATAAAAACAATAATGGTTTAAAATGCTCTTACTTTGAATTGTAAAAATAGCACAATTTTTTGAATTTTTCTATTCAAAAATAAAATGCAAATTTTGCAAAATTTTGCGGACTTTGTTTTACAAAACAGGCTTTGGGTTAAGCAATTAGCCATTATTGTTTTTATTGATTGTTGGCAATAGTTTTAGATTGTTGGGTAATCAATTCCTTCATCTTTCCAAGTCTTTAGAATCATATTATAATTATTACCATTTGAATCCTTCATTTGATTAATATATTTGATTAACTCTCCAACAGAACTTGGATGAGAACTTGCTAATAAAACACCTATATCTGGTTTTAGTCCATCAATGACACATCCATCCCAATACATCATTAATTGATATAAATCTTGGACACTTGTAATTTCTTTTTTCCCTTCATAAATAATTAATCCATCATTAGTCTTTTGATATAAATCAATTCGAATCCTTTCTTTTATTTCTTTGAATACATTTTGCTCAGTTGTAATTGTCTTTGGATCTGGCAATTGTCTCAATTTTAAATTTTTAAATTTTTCGAATAAATCAACTTCGTGATCTATATCTTTCATGCTTTTAGCAGGTTCTGGAATATAACTTCTTATCCATCCAAATAGGTCTTCAAGTTTTTTATCTCCTTTTCTTATCCCATTTTTGGATGTTCTTGTAGTTGGTAGAGAATCTATATCATCTGAAATAAGATTAATTTTAATAAGTAAATAATTATAACTATTGTGTTTTTCAATACCCCAAATTTCTTTAAAAATATTCATGGCTATCACACGACCATTAAGTCTTATTTCAACTCCAGAGGTTGACATATTTCGTTTGTAATATTTTTTATGTTCAGAATCTCTCATTGCACCAAATTCATATTGAATTTTGACATTATTTCCATCAAGATTTATTTTAGTAGTTCCTTTTGCGGGATTAATGTATCTTTCAAAATCAGGTTCAACAGATTTAACATTTTTATTCTTTTGATTGCCATGAATATCTGTGTACACAATTGAAATATTTGCAATATCATCTTTAATCAAATTAGAATATGTATATCCAATATCTTCTATTAAAAAATTTACTCTTTTTTCAAATCCAAAATTTCCTGAATGTCCTTCTGTAACTGTTTTGAATAGATTTTCAGAGCAAGTAAAGGACATATATGTACCTGAACCATTTAATTGTCCTGGCCATTCAGTTTCTGAGGCTTTTATTTCATAAGCATTAAAATTTTCAAATTTATATGATGCTTCTATTTTTGTATATAATCCATTTTTAGATTGTTCTTTTGTTTTAGTACAAATTTTCCAAGTATTGTTATTTGGATTTGCAGTAGCAAGTGCATGTTTAAATCCAAAACCATGCTCATTCATTGGTGAATCTTTTGCATCTTGTACTCCTAATGAAAATGCAGAATCTAAACTTTTAAAACCAGTTCCTGAATCCTCTACAGAAAAAAACACTTCTTTATTTGGCAACTCTTTGATACAAATTACAATATTTTTAATTATAGGATTATTCCCTTTGAAATTTGAAATAGAATTATCAAGAAATTCATTCAATATTTGTGACATCGAGTCAAAATGTCCTCCTAGACCTCTCCAAATAATATTTCCTTCAGGTCTGTTATTTATCTTTGTTGTTTTCATTTTCTTGAATTCTCTTTTTTTTTAATTATTGCCAACTATTAAGATATCGTTCAGTTTTAATACCAAATAACTCGGTACAGGTTGCTGTTTATCGTTAGATAAGTAAAGTTAGGTTAAAAAAATGACAAAGTCAAGTTATACCAATTTAATTTTTTACTGTCGTATAAATTAATAAAAATTAAACGATTTCATTGCGACATTAGAATGTTAAATTGGTATAAGTAGAACGTTATTTTTAAAAATTAGGATAGTTAGCTATTCCAGTTTTAATAAAGGTAGGAGTGCAATTAAAAGTGCTGCCTTTTTTTTGTTTGTAAATATAGTCATTTTAAAGAAAATGCTTAATCTTTGAATAATGCATTCATTCGTACTATCTTTACCCTAAATTAATTCAATACTTTAGTAATATGAAATTAGACATACTTGCTTTTGGCGCACACCCAGATGATGTAGAACTAGGAGCAGGAGCAACCCTTGCTAAAGAAATAGCAAATGGTGCAACTGTAGGTATTATTGATTTAACACAAGGAGAACTTGGCACAAGAGGTTCCGCAGTATTACGTAAAGTAGAAGCTGAAAATGCTAAAAATATATTAGGAGTTGCGGTGCGTGAAAATTTAAAATTTGCAGACGGTTTTTTTATAAATGATAAAACACATCAGCTAGAAGTAATAAAAATGATACGCAAATACCAACCTAAAATAGTGTTGTGTAATGCAGTCTCAGATAGGCATATTGATCACCCAAAAGGAAGTAAATTAGTGTCTGACGCTTGTTTTTTATCAGGTTTGCAAAAAATAGAAACTACATTAAATGGTGTAAAACAAGATAAATGGCGACCAGCAGTAGTATACCATTACATACAATGGGAAAACATAACTCCTGATTTTGTGGTAGATGTAACAGGTTTTATAGATAAAAAAAATGCTGCAGTTTTAGCATATAGCTCACAGTTTTATGATCCTAAAAGTGGTGAAGCAGCAACTCCAATAACCAGTAAAAACTTTTTGGATAGTATTACATATAGAGCACAAGACTTAGGGCGTTTAATAGGTACAGATTATGCAGAAGGATTTACTGCAGCACGTTTTGTAGCCGTAAAGAGTCTAAATAATTTAATATAAAACCTACTATTTTAGCGACTTATAAAAAAGAATAAAAAAAGTTATTTTTTTCTTTTAAAAATGTAAGATTATTGTTTACATTTGCAACCGCAATAAGCAATTTTGTTTAAAGCGCTTCAAACAGAGAAGTAAAAATAAACACGGTGGTTGTAGCTCAGTTGGTTAGAGCATCGGTTTGTGGTACCGAGGGTCGTGGGTTCGAATCCCATCTTCCACCCAAAATTAAAAATCCTTTCAGTTTACTGAAAGGATTTTTTTGTTGTGGTATAACTCTTATTTTTTTCTGATAAGTAGTAGTCCTAAAAAAGTTAAAAAACCGTTTAGTACTAAAATAAAAAATCCAAATTCAAAACCAAACCATTTTACACTATTTAGTGTAATAAAATAAGATAGTATAGGTGATAGTATAGCAATAATAGGCACTAGTTTATCTTTTACATTCCATTTGGTAAACAAACCGAAAGCGTATAAACCTAACAGCGAACCATACGTATAACCTGCAAATTTAAAAAGTTTAGCAACTACACTTGCATCTTTTAAAAGGTACTTAAAAGCAATAATTACTAAAATAAGGAGTACGGATATTAAAATGTGTATTTGCTTACGTACTCGAACTTGTTTTTTTACATCGTACTTTTTTTCAATGTCTAAAATATCAATACTAAAGGATGTGGTTAAGGATGTTAAAGCACTATCAGCACTACTATAAGCAGCAGCAATTAACCCTAATAAAAAGAAGATAAAAACTCCTGCACCAAAATGTTCTTTTGCTAAAATAGGAAAGAGTTGATCTTTATGTGCGTCAATACCATTTTGCTGTGCATAAACAGTTAATAATAAGCCTAAACTTAAAAATATAAAGTTTACAATTACCAAAACAATAGTAAACCAGAAAATATTTTTCTGAGCATCTTTTAAGGTTTTACAGGTTAAGTTTTTCTGCATCATATCTTGGTCTAAACCTGTCATTACAATAGCAATAAAAGCCCCTGATAAAAACTGTTTCCAAAAGTAATTACCCGCCTTTACATCATCAAAAAAGAACATTTTAGAAAAATCATTATCCAATACAAAACCTAAAGTAGATTGCCCGTTTAAATTTAATTCACCACTTACAAAATAGATGGTTACACCAACAGCAATCAACATAAATAAGGTTTGTAGGGTATCCGTCCAAACAATAGTTTTAATGCCTGATTTAAAGGTATACACCCAAATTAGTAAGATGGTAATGGTTACGGTTTGCCAAAATTGAATACCTAAATCATCAAACAATATAATTTGCAATACATTGGCAACTAAAAAGAGTCGGAAACTAGCTCCAATTACTCTTGAAATTAAAAAAAAACTGGCTCCTGTTTTATAACTGTATTTTCCAAAACGGGTTTCTAAATAGGTATAAATAGAGGTTAAATTGAGTTTGTAATATAAAGGAAGTAGTACTAAACCAATTACGGCATACCCAAAAATATACCCAAAAACCATTTGCATATAGCTAAATTGAGAGGTTTCTATCCATCCAGGAACCGATATAAAAGTAACTCCAGATAATGAAGCGCCAATCATCCCAAAAGCAACCACGTACCAAGGTGATTGTTTATTGCCTTTAAAAAACGAATCGTTATCAGATTTTTTACCTGTAAAATATGAAATTAAAATAAGTAGCCCAAAATAGGCAACAATAAGTAATATAATTTGAGTAGTATTCATATCTTATAATTGTATAGCGGTTTCTTTTCTATGCCGAAAATAATGAAAAATTGAATAACAATTTGAAAAAATAAAAAATCCTTTACAGTGCAAGTATAAAATTGTAAATTCGCCACTATGGAATTTTCTTCAAAACTACTTGAAAATGCAGTGTATGAAATGTCACTTTTACCCAGTATTGGTAAGCGTACGGCATTGCGTTTGGTGTTGCATTTATTACAGCAAGATACAAAACAGACGGAGCGTTTGGCATTTGCCTTAACACAATTGCGTAGTGAAATTAAGCATTGTAAAAATTGCCATAACATATCTGACGTTGCTTTATGTGAAATTTGTGCAAATCCGTTACGTAATGAGCGGTTAATTTGTGTGGTGGAAGATATTAGAGATGTAATGGCAATAGAAAGCACAGGACATTTTAGAGGTATGTATCACGTTTTAGGGGGTAAAATATCACCAATTGATGGCGTGGGACCATCTGAATTAAACATAGAAACCTTAGTAGAAAAAATAAAAAAAGGAAATGTAGCTGAAATTATTTTTGCTCTAAGCGCTACAATGGAAGGAGATACCACCAATTTTTATATTTTTAAGCAAATTGAAAATGAGAATATTATAGTTTCTACTATTTCAAGAGGTATTGCCGTGGGTAATGAGTTGCAATATGCTGATGAAGTAACGCTAGGTAGGTCAATATTGCACCGAATACCGTTTGAGCAAAGTTTAAAAGGGTAGAATAAGCGTAAATATTCATCATTTTTCATTAAATTTGTATAAAACGATACCATAATGTCAAGTTATACTTTAGAAATAGACGAAAAAGATGGTTTAGCAAAAGATTTTTTAAAATTTTTAAAAGGTTATGCTAAAGCAAATCCGTATTTAAAATTAAGTAAGCAATCTGAAAAAACAATATTGTATGATTATGAGCAAGAAGATGACGCTTTAGCTAATGCTGTAAATGAAGGAAAAACCGGTGAGTATATCAATACAAATGATTTTATAAATAAATTATAAAGATGCTTTTAAAAATTGATAAATCCTTTCAAAAAGATTTTGAGAAAATAAAAAGCAAAGCATTTAATAAGAAGTTAAAAAAAGTATTATTAGCCATTCAAAAAGCAACTACTTTAGAAGAAATTTCAAATTTAAAAAAGTTAAAAGGCTATGCTAATTGCTGCAGAATTAGGATATCAGATTATAGAATGGGATTAATTATAGATGATAAAACCGTAAAATTAATATGCGTATTGCATCGAAAAGATATTTATAATAAATTTCCTTAAAGCCACTTTTAAAGTGGTTTTTTATTGTTGATAATATAATAATAGAATGATTTAAAAAATGCAATTATCCGTAGTCATATTAAATTATAAAGTCCCGTATTTTTTGGAGTTATGCCTAAAAAGTGTACAAGTGGCTATACAAAATATTGATGCCGAAATTATTGTAATTGATAACAATTCACAGGATAGTAGTTGCCAGATGGTACGTAAGTTGTTCCCAGATGTAATATTACTTGAAAACATCAAAAATGTAGGTTTCTCTAAAGCCAATAATCAAGCGGTAGCTATTGCAAAAGGTGAATATGTTTGTATTTTAAATCCTGATACTGTTGTAGCGGAAGATACCTTTATAAAACTACTAACTTTTGCAAATTCTAAAACTAATTTAGGTATTGTAGGTTGTAAACTCATTGATGGTACAGGACAGTTTTTGCCAGAAAGCAAACGTAATATACCAACACCAAACATTGCTATAAAAAAGATATTTGGTTTATCAAAACAGTATTATGCGAATCATTTACAAGAGAATGAAAT
>CAZSQD010000148.1:0-6370 GCA_964608925.1 uncultured Kordia sp. | reverse complement strand
GTTAGCACGAGTACCCGTAGCTATCGTATTTGCATCACCTTCTAATTGAATTGACGAACGATCAACGCCATCTTGTACTAAACGAATTTCTGGGTTATCATTCTCCCCACTATTATCAGAATCTCCCTCAACAATTAACAGTGTATCTCCTGTAGTTGAAATATCTAAGTTTGCATCTGGAGTTGCGTCACCAATGCCTACATTTCCATTCGTAAAAATATTATCTGTAATTGCATTTGGGGCTGTACTTGTACCTTGCTCATACCAATCATGATCATCTAAAGTTCCACCACTAAAAGACAACCATGTAGTTGTTGCATTATTCCAATAATAAAAACCTGGAATATCTGTACCATCTGTTGTGGTTAAATACACCAACATTGCATCTTGATTTATAGTTGGGTTTGTAGCTGAAAAAGCATTTACCCTTGGTATTAATATACCATCAGTATTTTCGGGGTATGATCTATTTAAAATATGCAGAAATTAAATTAAACACAGGAAATACCAACCAAGCTAATATTTTTTTAAATAAATCTGAGCAAATTTTTAGTAACATGAAAAACACAGGGAGAATGCCCATGGTTTTACATATTCGCGCAGCTATTGAACTAAAAAAAGGGCAGAAACAAAAAGCTATAGCTACACTTAAAAAAGCAATAAGCATGCCTGTTTCAAACAAAATAATACATATTCGTGCTAAAAAATCATTTGAGGCTTTTGAAAACTTTGTAAATATTACTGATAGTATTACAAATAGAAAAAAAACACAAGAGATTGAAAATGTAAAAATTAAGTTTGAAATCCATGAAATTGAACAAAATCTAAAGTTAAAAGAACAAGATTTAGTGCTACTTTCTGCCAAAAACAAATCTAGTAATTACCGCAATCTATTATTAGGCTTACTTTCTACGGGGTTATTATTCTTCCTCTATCGTCAACGGAAACTGAATAAAACTCGACGAAAAACTTTATTACAAGAAAAAGAAATTATTGCTTTAAATGAATCACTTTTAAAAGATCGTATGAGGTCTAAAAACTCTCAAATTACCAAATATGCCATCCATATTGATGAGCGAAATAAATTTTTAGATACAATCACGGAGCAAATAAAAGATATCTCTTCCCTATCTACTAACAATAATCAAAAAAATAAAATTCATCAACTTCAATACTATATTAAAGATAATATTAGCGTACAAAAAGGAAAAGTAGATTTAGATAAAGATATTAAAAATACGGAACAAAAGTTCCGATTTAACTTAGAACAAAAATTCCCAAAGCTAACGGAAAAAGAAATTGTTGTTTGTAAGTTGTTATCCCTAGATTTATCTTCTAAACAAATTGCACAAAAAATGGAAATCACCTTACAATCTGTCAACAATTATAGAGCTTCAATTCGTAAAAAAACAAAATTAGCACCTGGAGATAACCTAAAGCGTTTTTTAAAACATTTATAAAAGACATAATTCACTAAGCTATTACTATATTAGCTCAAAATTAAAATATAAGTTATGAAAGCATATACTATTATTAAAATTAGCGAAATGTGGTCTACGGATAACTTACGTTTAAAAGTAGAGCAATTATTAAATGACAAAACCAGAGATGGATACACCGTTGAATCAGTATCTTTTGGTACAAATTTATGGTATATGCCTACTGCATTTATTACGTTATCAAAATAGAAAAGCAACTCTTATATATTTGAAACATTATTAAGAGTAAAAACTTTTGTACTTTTAAAACATTCAACTTTCAAACTAACCAATATGAAAAGAAAACTTCGCATAAACGGTCATTCACATTTATTACCTTACCCAGAGCAGATTCCTCAATTTATGAAGGATAAAGAAATTTTTTGGGTAGATGATGAGCGTAAATATATGTTACAAAAAGGGTGGAAACGCCCCGTAACCGATTCAAGTTTTTTTTTAGATGAAAAATTAGAATGGATGGAGCGCAACAAAATTGACCATGCAGTAGTTTTAAACTTATCGCAATTATACGGTAACGGTTTGCGTTTAGAGGAAATGAAACACGCCCTACGTTTTCAAAACGATTTTAACGCCAAAGTACAGCAAGACAACCCCAGTAAATTTACTTGTGGTTTTGTAGTACATCCCGGTTTTATAAACGGTGCCCTTTGGGAAATTGAGCGTTGCGTAGAAGAACTAAATATGAAAGTATTGTGTTTACCAACCCATTATATGGATTCTATTGGGCAGTGGCGTTGTATTTTTGACGAAGAAAACGACCCTATTTTTGAGTTGGCAAACAAATACAAACTAGCCATTGAAGTACACCCGTATGACGGCGATAAAATGATAAAATTAGCCAATACAGCGTGGCGATTCCATTTAGTTTGGATGTTGGCCCAATGTGGTGATGCGTATCATTTTTATACGTTAAATGGTATGCAGGAGCGTTTCCCAAATATCCGTACGTGTTTTGCACATGGTGGGCAATTGGCACAAATGAATTTAGGAAGGCGTATTCAAGGTTTTGATGGTAGACCAGATTTATTTGAAGGAAAATACCACCCTCGTAAAGCTGTTGGGCATAAAAATATTTACTTTGACACTTTGGTGCACGATACCGATTCCTTAAAATTAACCTTTGAACGCCAAGGTACCAAACAGGTTATTATGGGATTAGATGACCCCTACCCGTTAGGAGAAATGGAAAGTGATGCACAAAGCTCATACCCAGGTAAAATATTAGATTTAGCAATTGAACGTAACTTAATTAACGAACAAGAATTTGATGATATTTGGGAAAACAATGTCCTCAACTGGTTGTTTGGGGAAGATGAAAAAGCAAAACAGGAATTAATTGCTAAAATAATGAGCGGAATTAAGTAACGTATGAATAACCTTACCCAATTTTACAATTTATCACACATTTTCATTTCTTTTGTTGGTGCAGTGCTATTATGGGCAATTTGGTATCATATTAAAACCAATTTTAAACATCTTTTAGAAGAAAACGACACCGAAAAAAGAGTAGACAAAGGCTTACTTTTTTTAAGTTTTGCTATGTTTATTTGGGTAGCTTCAGGAGTGTGGAGTTATATTGGTAACGCCTTACATATTACGCAAACTACCTATTATCAATTGTTTGTAAACCTATTTTCTATTATTAATAACTTATATTTACTGTTAGCGCTATTTTATTTTTACTACGCCCCTACTTTTATTTACAACAATATTAAAAATGTTAAAATCATAATTGGTATTATTGTCATTACCTCAATAGCTACCTTTGGTTTAGCCAGTTATTTAGGCGAACACAATATTGTAAACGGTATTAAAATTAGCAGCATACCTGATTTAACGGTTTCGGCATTTTTATGTTGGGCAATGGCAGTTGCCTTTTACCGGACCTTTACACATAGAGGTTTACAAATTATTAGTTATATTTCGGTAGCTGTAATTGTATTGGTATTTACTTCACAACTCTCCGAAGTATTTGTCCGTTTTGGTTCTGATTTTTCGAATCATTTAATAAAAATAATTGCAAAAACATCCTTAATTGCCATCTGTTTGGTATTGGCAACTACATGGGTAATTCGGTTAGCTAGTATGCCAAAACCAAATGAAATTCGCATCCAATTTTTAGATTGGGGATTAATAAATCTTAGTATTCCTTCCAAAGAAATACGCAACCAAACTATCGATTTTAAATCGAAAACCACACAATATAAAAATTTACTAAAATTAGCCATCCGCCGTAAATATGGTGAAGGCGAAACGCAAAGCATTGTGGTAAATAGCGGTGGCGAAATTAAAAGTCAAACCTACCTTACCCGTATTATTGATAATATCAATACCATTTTAAATTTAGAAGATGCTACAGCATTGGAAAGGCGTGATTTAATCACCTTTATTGGCGAAGGCAAATACCGTTTACGCATGCTTCCTACAAATATTAGTATTGATGAGGCATTACTATCTGAATTCAATAACAACACTGAAAACCAAGTGTACAAAGAAGTTTGTAGCTAAATTTCTTTAGTCACAAATACTCACAAATCTTATTTTTTGTTATAATTAACTACAACATTAATTTCTTTTTGATTGTTGCCGTTTCTTGCTGAAAAATTCAAATACGTCTGTTCGAGTGTTCCTATTATTTAAATCGGAATGTATTAAGAACAGTAATTTAAAAATAGCAAAATTCATCAATAATCAATCAAAAAATGAACAATCAAAATCAAACTATTTTAGGACATCCACGCGGATTATTTTACCTCTTTTTTGCCGAACTCTGGGAGCGCTTTTCCTTTTACGGTATGAAAGCATTACTAATCTTATATATGACCAAACATTTGTTGTACTACGATGACATGTCCTACGGAATTTTTGCAGCCTATATGAGTTTGGTATATGTTACACCGTTAATTGGTGGTATTTTAGCCGATAAAATTTTAGGGTTTTCCAAATCCATAATTTTAGGAGGTGTTTTAATGGCGTTAGGGCATTTCTTTTTAACCATTGAGCAACCTATATTCTTTTACGGCTCCTTAGCTTTAATTATTGTAGGTAACGGTTTTTTTAAACCTAACATTTCCTCTTTAGTAGGTGAACTCTACACCAATAACAACGAAAAACGAGATGCCGGATTTACTATATTTTATTTAGGTATTAATATTGGAGCTGCCATTGCACCGTTACTATGTGCTTGGTTAGCGGAATTGTACGGTTGGCATTACGGATTCATTTTAGCAGGCATTGGTATGGTTGCTGGTTTGTTTGTATTTAACCGAGGACTAAAAAAAGATGTTTTTCAAGGAAAAGGGAAAGCTCCGGTAATTCCGCAAAAAAACAAATCAATTATTAATGACACTACTAAAATTATAATTGGCGCATTGGTATCCGTTCCGCTTTTTGCATTGGTTATTAAATACAATCAGTTTGAGCATTACTTGGTTTGGGTGGTTTCGGTTTTTATTATTGGTTATCTTATTAAGATTTTTAAAAGCGTAAGTACGCTTGAAAAAAAGCGATTATCCGTTGTCATTTATTTCACGAGTTTATATGTGCTCTTTTCTGCTATTTTTGAACAAGCAGGAAGTTCCTTAACGTTATTTGCTGATAGAAATGTAAATTTAGTAGGCATGAATGCTGCAGGGACAAATAGTATAAACGCAGGTTTTATTATGCTATTAGCCATACCATTTTCTATTTTATGGACATACTTGACTAAAAAAGGCAAGAATCCAAATTCGGCTATTAAATTTAGTTTTGGAATGATATTATTAGGCGTAGGGTTTGTAGTTTTTGCAATGTCCGCTACCTCAGCAGATGCATTTGCGAAAACAACAATGAGTTATTTGGTAATTGGATATTTAATATTAACCATTGGCGAGTTATTTTTATCGCCTATTGGCTTATCTAAAATGACAGAGTTATCGCCTATAAAATACTTATCTTTTATTATGGGTATTTGGCTATCTGCTAATTTTTATGGACACTTTTTTGCTGGAAAAATCGCCAAATTAACCGTGAATAACGGGGGGGAATCAGTTTTTAGTGTGGATATTTTTAGTAATATTATTGAGTTTTTTACAGGAATGAATGGTAAAAATATTAGTGGTAATCCCGAAGCGTTTCAACAACTATATGCTTATGTTTCTATTTATGCTAGTTTTGGGGTGATTTCAATTTTAGTGGGTATATTTGCTTTGCTGTTATCGCCAGCTATTAAAAAATTAATGGGCGAAATTCAATAAAAAATCTATCTATGAAAACAATACAATTATTAATTGGTTTATCATTTTTAGTGAGCTGTCAGCAAAAACAGAACACTCCTATAAAAACAGAAATAACACGTACTTCAAATTATGAATTACACCAAGTAGTACACTCCAAATCACTTTTAATTTTGTTCCCTGGAGGCGGAGGAAATTCAGCAAATATTAAACAAGAATTTCACATTCTTGATATAGCTAAAAAGAATAATATTTCGGTATTACTTATGAATTTTAGTGGTAAACTATGGATTGAAAAATAAAATTGTTACCCATTTGTATCCTTAATTAGAATTCTATTAGTAATCTCTTAAAAAACTAAGGGTATTCCCTGATTTATAAAAAATCAGGGAATACCCTTAGTTTTTTTTTGATTTGTGGTTCTACCTTGCAATCATAAAATAATTAAAATATAAATACCATGAAAAACATTTACCTATTAGTGCTTTTATTTATTCTTTCAGTAAAATTAAACGCACAAAACAACGCTTTACACTTTGACGGAACTACAGATTACGTGTCTTTAGCAAGTCCATTATTACCAACAGCCTCGGCAAATGATGCTTGGACTGTTGAAATGAGAATACAGACAGTAACCACAGCGGACGATATGTTATT
>CAZSQD010000147.1:0-6393 GCA_964608925.1 uncultured Kordia sp. | reverse complement strand
AATTCACTTGTACCGAGTTATTCGGTATTAAAACGGATTCATATTCTTAATAGTTGTAGGTAATTACAAAAAAATGGAAAAACAATTTAAATTTTGGAATAAATATACAAAAAAAGAAGTCCAAGAACTTTGGGATGATTCTTTAATCACATTTGATACAAATGTACTACTTGGACTATATAGAACCTCACCTAAGTTAAGTGATTTATTCTTTGAATTATCTTCTAAAATCAAAGAGCGTATTTTTATTCCTCATCAAGTTGCACTTGAATTTCATAGGAACAGGTATAATATAATAACTGATAATTACACGCAATTAGCAAGTCTTCTAAAAGAGATTCATAAGTTTGAAAAAGAACTTAAAAGTTCTAAGTTTTATAATTATTTATCGACTAAAACTCGAAAGGAAATTGATTTAGACTTAGCTAATAAAAAAACAAAAATCACAGAAAGAGAAGCCTACTTCAAACAATTAGAAAAAAATGACATCATATATTCTAAACTGAATATTCTTTTAAAAAATAAAATTGAAAATAAACCTAATGAGGAAACAATTTATTCAATATACAAAGAAGGTAAGGATAGATACGCAAAAAAAATCCCGCCAGGATATGAAGACGATTCAAAAGAAATTGGAAAAAAATTTGGAGATTTATTAATTTGGAAAGAAATAATTTCAAAATCTAAAAAAGAAAAGAAAGATATTATTTTCATAACCAACGAAAAAAAAGAAGATTGGCTGTGGGTTTTAAAAGACAAAAAAAGAATAGGTCCAAGACCAGAATTAAAAGAAGAGCTTTTTCTTGAATCAAAAGCTAAATTTCAAATTAGTAATTTAGAGAATTATATTTTTAGTATTGCTAATGTGACAGCAAATGACATTCAAACTGAATCAATAAAAAAAGAATTTAAATTTGAATCTCTTTTCCAAAACAATTATTTAAAGAAAATTCAGCCTGTAATAGAAAATACAGAACAAAATAATGAATTAATTAAATTACAAGAAGAGGCTAATAATATTCAAAAAATGATTGAAGATATTGTTAGTAAACCTGAAATTGATTCTAATCAGAAACAACTCTTAGGTGATTTACGTTTTAGAAAAAATGTAATTGATGAAACAATACAAAAAGCATTTTCAAGAGATAACAAATGATAAATAACACTCTTTCCACAGGAAAAACTCTTCTAAGACCAATTCAAGAGGAAGATTATGAAATAATCTACAATTGGTTAACTGACTTCAGTTATAATATGTTATGGACTAATATTAGAGAATTTCCAAGAAAGAAAAACTTTTTTGAATTATTAAATTATAATATTGAAAATGAATTTACATACTATTTTATTATCAGTGACTTAAAGAACAATAAAGTAGGTACTATTTTTATTCACGATTATAATAAAATTGACAACTACGCTTCAATTTCAGCATTCATTGTTCCAGAATATCAAAATAAATTTTATGGGATAGATTCTTATAAATTGGTTTTTAATTTTATACTTCAAAATTTACCTATTCGAAAATTATATTTAGATGTTTTTTCATATAATACCAACTCTATTTCTATAATTGAAAAAGTAGGATTTTCTTTAGAAGGTGTATTTAAGAAACATAGATATTTTAATGGAGAGTATTATGATTTAAAAAGATATAGTTTATTTTTAAGTGATTGGAAAAAAATTAGAGAAAGACACTTGAAATAAAACTACCTACAACAATGGCTAAAATTCATTTGGGAGAAGTGGTCAGTTGAAAGAGAAGAGCTTTGAATAAAGTCCGCTAAATGAACTGAAAGTTCAGTGCTTTGAAATCCCAAACGAAATCTTAGCCAAATCGTTAAACGTAATATCCAAAAAAAAAAAAACTATTACTTTCTTTTAAACTGTTCTATTTTATCAAGAATATAACTCTTTTTTCTATAAAGCCCTACCCTCTTTCAATACAAGTTGTGGATAACCTTTAAATACTATTTTTATACGTTTTGGTTGAGTTGGCTACAAGATTATTAATTTCGTCCAACTCCTCTTTTGTTAAATCGCGCCATTTACCTACGGGTATGTCTAATTTAACATTCATTATACGTACGCGTTTTAGTTTGACTACCTCATACTCTAAATACTCACACATACGCCTAATTTGACGGTTTAAACCTTGAGTAAGTATTATTTTAAATGCAAAACGGCTTACTCTACTCACCTTACATGTACGCGTTATGGTGTCTAAAACAGGGATACCATTACTCATTTTAGTAATAAATTCTGGTGTAATTTCTCTATCAACGGTTACCAAATATTCTTTTTCATGATTGTTACTGGCACGTAAAATTTTATTGACAATATCACCATCATTGGTTAAAAAAATAAGTCCATCACTGGGTTTATCTAACCTACCTATTGGGAAAATACGGGTTGGATAATTGATGTATTCAATAATGTTGTTTTTTTCTACACGAGTATCCGTTGTACATACAATCCCAATAGGTTTATTAAAGGCTATATAAACAGGTTTTTCTTGTTGTGTACCTACACGTTTACCGTTTACCTCTACTACATCCGTTGGCGTGATTTTAGTACCCATTTCTGGCACTACACCATTTATGGTAACACGACCTTGATCAATTAGCTTATCAGCTGCTCTACGTGAGCAATAGCCAATTTCACTTAAATATTTATTGATGCGTTTTAAAGGAATTTCACTCATTGTAAATTATTGATATAAAAAAAGCTGCCTTAAAAATAAGACAGCTTAAAGATATTACTTTTTTTGCAAACTTATAGTTTTGCAAACATACGTTTCATTTTTACTTTTTGCTCTTCTGCTAATTCTGAATCTACTAAAATACGACCTGAATGCTCGTCCATAATAATACGTTTTCTACCAGCAATTTCCATTTGAATTTGTGGTGGAATGGTAAAATATGATCCTCCTGCTGCTCCTCTTTCTAAAGGTACAATTGCTAAACCATTTTTTACTTTTGAACGGATACGTTTGTAAGCTGTTACTAAACGGTCTTCAATTTTCTTTTCGTATTTTTCAGATTGCTCTAAAAGTGCTGCTTCTTCTTTTTCTGTTTCGGCAAGAATTTCATTTAACTCTTCCTTTTTGTGCGTTAAATGATTATTTCTTTCCGCTAAACGAGCAGTTGATTTTTCAGAAGTTTCTTTTTTAAACTCAATTTGAGATTTATATTCCTTAATATTTTTTTCCGCCAATTCAATTTCTAAACCTTGATATTCAATTTCTTTAGTTAAAGAATCAAACTCTCTATTGTTTCTAACATTTTTTTGTTGCTCAGTATATTTTTTCATTAATACTTTAGCTTCTTCAATAATGTTCTTTTTTGACGTAATTTGGTCACTTAAATGCTTTGTTTCTGCATTAAATTTATCCAAACGCGTTGTTAATCCCGCTACTTCATCTTCTAAATCTTCCACTTCTAAAGGTAACTCACCTCTTACGTTTCTGATTTCATCTATGCGAGAATCAATTAATTGTAGGTTATACAATGCTCTTAATCTCTCTTCTACTGTAGCTTCTTTTTTCTTTGCCATGTTTAAAAATAATTGACTGGATTTGTATTTATATCTGATAAAACGATTGCAAAATTAGGCATTTTTTTGGTAAAAAACTCATATAAAAGTGTTTTTGTGTACTGCTCACTTTCATAATGTCCAATATCACATAATAAAATGGTATTTTCTGCCTGATAAAAGTCGTGATATTTAAGATCGGCAGTAATGTAAACATCTGCTTCTTGGTGTTTTGCATTGGATATTGCAAAACTTCCTGAACCTCCTAATACTGCAATTTTTTGAATATTCTTATTTAATAATTTTGAATGTCTGATGGACTGGGTATTCATTTTTTCTTTTAAAAAAGATAAAAATTCGGCTTCCTGTATCGGTTTTTCCAACTCGCCTATCATTCCCATTCCTATATTTTGATGTGTATTTGTAAGTTGAGTAACTTCATAAGCTACCTCTTCATACGGATGGTTTTTAAATAATGCTTGCAATACTTTTGACTCTACATGTTTTTCAAAAGTAACACTTATTTGTGTTTCTGCTTCTGTATGCAACTCTCCTTTTTTTCCTATTGTTGGGTTGGAACTTTCGCTCCCCAAAAAAGTACCATCTCCTTTTAGTGAAAAGCTACAATTACTATAATTACCTATATTTCCTGCTCCTGCTTCAAATAAAATAGTACGTATATTATTAGCTTCTGCATGTGGTACATACGTGGTTAATTTATAAATATAATTGGTTTTAGGCACTAATGTTTTACGGTTTACCAAACCTAATTGATTGCAAATAGTACCGTTTACTCCATGCTGAACGCTATCTAAAGCGGTATGTGTGGCATAAATGGCGATGTCGTTTTTTATGGCTTTTAAAACTACTCTGTTCACATAATCTTGTCCGTTAAATTTTTTGATTCCTGAAAAAATAATAGGATGAAAACTAACTATTAAATTACATTTTTTAGCAATGGCTTCATCTACAACTTCCTCTAAAGTATCATGTGTTATTAAAATACCTGTAACCGTTGTATTTTTATCACCTACTAATAAGCCTACATTGTCAAAATCTTTAGCATATGCTAATGGCGCCAATGTTTCTAATTGTGCTATAACGTCTTTTATTTGTGTCATAAAATAACGGAATTTTGGTTGTTAAATTTTATATTCAAAAAAACATACACAAGCTTTTCTCATCCCAAGAACAAGCTGTATTAAGTTTTAATTTATTACTTTATGCGTAAAATATCTGGTGTTTTAACCTTTTAGGCTATCGCCCCAAGATTCAAAGATACATAATATCATTTGCACGAACAATAAAGATAGCTTACTTTCGTGCTAATGCAATTTTTAAGAAAAATATTATTTCCATTTTCCATTTTATATGATGGCGTAACTACTGTTAGAAATCTTTTATTTGATAAAGGTTTTTTAAAGAGTAAAGGGTATGCTTTACCTATTATTGCTGTTGGAAATTTAAGTGTGGGCGGCACAGGGAAGTCACCGATGATTGAGTATTTAATTAGATTACTTCAAAATGATTATAAAATTGCAACTTTAAGTAGAGGATATAGAAGGAAATCAGAAGGTTTTGTTTTGGCTTCAAAAACCTCAACAGCACTTGATTTGGGTGATGAGCCTATGCAGTTTTATTCTAAATTTCCAAATATTAATATTGCTGTTGATGCCAATAGACAGGAAGGTATTTCAAAATTAATAACGCAGGTAAGTCCTGATTTAATTTTATTAGATGATGCTTATCAGCATAGAAAGGTTACTGCTGGTTTTTATGTTTTATTAACTAAATATACGGATTTATAT
The DNA here is from genome assembly GCA_964608925.1 of uncultured Kordia sp. GTDB lineage: Bacteria > Bacteroidota > Bacteroidia > Flavobacteriales > Flavobacteriaceae. Next base: position 1,051 of record CAZSQD010000147.1, on the reverse strand, counting down.
ACGGATGACTTATTACTTCCTGCAGGAAATTTACGAGAATCTAAACGTGGTGCTAAACGAGCTCATGCAATTATTGTTACCAAATGTCCTGAAATTTTATCCGATTTAGAAAAGGATAAAATTTTAGAAAAAATAAACCCACAGCCTCATCAAAAAGTATATTTTACTCATATTAAATATAGTAATACTGTGTATAATGAAACTGAAAAAATAGCACTCAATATGCTGAAAACTAAAAATATTACTTTAGTTACAGGTATTGCTAATCCTACACATTTGGTTACCTATTTAAAAAATAAAGACCTTAATTTTGAACACTTAAATTTTAAAGACCATCATAACTTTACGGTTGATGAAATCATATCACTTTCCAAAAAAGAGTTTATTTTAACTACCGAAAAAGATTATATGCGCCTAAAAGATGAACTCCATAATGTTTATTATTTACCTATAGAAGCGGCTTTTTTAAATGACAATGTTGTTTTTGATAAGCAAATTAAAAGTTTTATAAAAACAAAAAGGTCTTGATTTATAAAATCAAGACCTTTTAAAAAAAACTAACTAACTTGAATCGCGGGGCGATAGCCTAAAGAAGAAATTACTCCAACGCTTTTATTCTTGAAACTTTCCATTCATTTTTTTCCCTTTGGGATACGTTTATTTATGAAAAATTCTAAAAACTAACTCGTTTATTATCAAAACAATAAGCGTGCCGTTTTTATATTTTAAAAATTAAGCTATATATTTTTTCAAAAAACACTTCGTTTTTAAAAGGCTTTGGTAATGTGGCATTAAAGCCTGCATTATTAAATTCTTCTAGTCCCTCTTCTTCTATTGTTAATGCTGTTAAAGCTATTATAGGTATTGTTGGGTTAAACATTCTTATTTGTTTAGTTGCTTCTATACCACTTATCTCTGGCATATGTAAATCCATCAATATTAAATCAAATTCATTTGCTTTTGCACTTGCTACAGCTTCCTCTCCACTATCTGCTGTAATGCAATTTATTTGCTTTTTTTCAGGGGATGTACTAAGACAAGGTACGAATTT
>CAZSQD010000146.1:0-6413 GCA_964608925.1 uncultured Kordia sp. | reverse complement strand
ATAAATAAACCAATTAAGGATAGGAGTGAAACACTATAAATAATACTTGAATAACGTTCGTAAAACTTCGTTTCTAAAGCAAATAAAAACACAATTAACCCAATGCTTAATCCAATGAATAACTGTTGCCTATCGGCGGGTTGTGATAAAAAGGATAGTGTATTATTAGCATCAAAAGAGGCAGAGTAAATACTCATCCACCCAATACCAACTAAGGTAAAGTAAAGGAGTACCATTACCCAATCCAACCGTACTAATATGTTTCCTGCGCTTCTCATTTATTTGTTAATTTCAAATTCTTCGCCACTAATATACTTGTCATACTCTTCTTGTAGGCTCATGTTAAGCATTTTAGTTTCTAAATCTTTCCTACTAATAGTACCTTTTAGGTATTTTTCAATTAGTAAACTTGCAATTCGGGCTCCGTATCTACTACCCCAGCGTCCATGTTCTACAAAAACAGCTAGTGCGATTTTAGGGTTGTCTTTTGGGGCAAAAGCTACAAAAATTGAATGGTCAGTTAATTGCGTACGAACTCCGTTAATTTTTGTATAGACTTCTGACGTACCAGTTTTTCCGCAAATTTCAATTCCTTTTACTTGCGCATAATATCCAGTTCCCCCTTTTTTTTGATATACATCTAACATACCTTGTATTACGGGTTCAAAATATTTTTTACTAATAGTTGTATTGTGTTTTTTGGTAAATTTATCTGAAATTTTAGTATTTTTAATATCCTTTATAATGTGTGGGGTGTAATAAAAACCTCTATTTGCAATTGCAGCGGTCATGTTGGCTAATTGTATAGGGCTTGTGGATACTTCCCCTTGACCAATAGCATTAGAAATGGTAAAGGTGCTGTACCATCTATTTTTACCATACCATTTGTTGTAAAAAGCAACATCAGGGATGCGCCCTTTTGTTCCAATAGGTAAATCATATCCTAAAAAGTTACCCAGTCCAAAACTTTTTGCGTGATCACTCCAAACTTGCATGCCTTCAGTTGCAGTAGCGTATTTGTCTATAATGCGTTTGTAAGTGTTCCCGAAATAAGCATTACAAGAAGCGAAAATACCTTTGTTTAAGTCATTACTTGTGCCGTAATGGCAATGGCATCCAAGAGGTTTTTTTGCACCATAATGGAATCCATTTCGGCATGTAAAGCGCGTATTAGTATCAATAACTCCTTCTTCTAGTCCAATTAAAGCATTAACCAATTTAAAAGGAGATCCAGGAGGGTATTGCGCTTGTAAACTTCTATCATATAATGGTTTTGCAATAGAATCATAAAAGAGTTTATTAAAATTTTTTGAACGTTGCCTACCTACTAGTAAAGCGGGATTGTAACTAGGTGCAGAAACCAAGGCTAATATTTCACCTGTAGCAGGTTCTATAGCAACAATACCACCACGTTTATTTACCATCAATTCTTCAGCGTATTTTTGTAATACGGCATCTATGGTAACGTGAATGTCTTTTCCGTTTAGGGGTACGGTATCTAATGTTCCGTTTTTATACGAGCCAATATCACGATTATAAATATCTTTTTGAATGTATTGTACGCCTTTTGTGCCTCGTAAATCATTTTCATACGATTTTTCAATTCCTGTTTTACCATATAAATCGCCTAATTGATAATACTGATCTTCTTTAATTTTTTCAGGAGTAACCTCGGCTAAATAACCTAAAACATTAGCTGCCATTGTGGTTTGGTAGTTTCTGGAGGAACGTTTTTGGATGTAAAATCCTTTAAACTTTCTTATTTTTTCTTGTAAAGAAGCATATTCAATTTTCGAAAGTTGCCCTACTAAAACAGATGGTAGTCGAAGTGAATAATGACGTGCTTTTTTAATTTCTTTTTTTAGTTTTTCGGGAGTAATTGCTAATAAACTACAAAAGAGAATAGTGTCAAATGGTTTTACGTTTCTTGGAATAACCATTACATCATAGGCAGGTTGATTGGCTACTAAAAGGATATTGTTTCGGTCGTAAATATGTCCTCTTTCGGGGTAAATGTATTCACGTTTAAAGGCATTACTATCAGATTCTTTTTTAAAGCTATCTTCAATAATTTGTAAATAGAAAAGTCTTCCTATAAAAATACAACCAGTAATAATTACTAATAGATATAAAAGTGCCTTTCTCATTTTTTCTTTCTACTAAATAAAAAATGTAATACTAAACTGAATGCTAAAGTGTATAAAGTTGTAAATAAAGTCTGTTTTAAGCTGTAAGTTATAAATGATAAATTGCCAGCTTCTAATAAAAATAAGATAAGATGATGCATAGTTATTAAAATAGCAAAGTAGCTTGTGCGTTGTGCAACATCCGTATTTGCAAATTTAATATGATGAAATTCATAACTGGTACCGAAAGAAAATTTTAAAACTGCAGGTCTAAGATATGCAATAACTAAACAAGCACTGGCGTGCATACCTCCCGAATTGGAAAAAACATCTATGGATAAGCCTAATAAAAAACTAATAAAAACTAAACTAATAGGGTTGTATTTTACAGGGTGTAATAAAATGAAAAGTATGTATACATAAGGAGTGATACTTAAAATACTCATGTTGTTAAACAGTAATACTTGTGCTAAAATGAGTATAAAAAATAATGTAATATGTGTAAGTAGCTCTCTATTCATTTTCGGGATGGTTTAGGAGTGCACTTGTTTCTGCTTTTGCTTTGTTTTTAACAACATATACATAGCCAATATTGCTCATGTCATTGAATAATTTAATATCAACGATGAAGTAGTTTTGAGAAGTGTCTAAATCAGCCTTTACAACTTTTCCTATAGGGATTCCTTGTGGGAAAATAGAATAATTACCAGTTACAATAGTATCATTTACTACAATTGGAGCTACTTTAGTCATGTCCTCTAATTGCACTTTACTACTGTTTTTTCCGTTCCAAGTAAGTGTGCCAATATGGTTGGTTTTTTTAAGTTGTGCGTTAATTTTAGAATCTATGTGTAAAATGGATAGTACGGTAGCGTAGTTTTCGCCAACATCACCTATAATGCCTATAATACCGTTGGTGGTAATTACACCCATATCCGTAGTAATCCCATCTTTACGGCCTTTATTAATCAATAAGGTGTTTTTTTTCTTGCGAAAACTATTTAGAATTAGTTTTGCAGGAATGATTTCATACGGTGTTTCTTTTGAAAATTTTTGAGTGGTTTGAAAACTAAAATTACTTAATTTACTGCGTAATCGTGCATTTTCTTGTAACAGTTGTTGGTTGTACGTTTTTAAATTAAAAAACTCAGTAACGGTATTGGCTGAATTGTAAACATCACCTGTTATAGCGTTGGTAGAATTTATAAATTTACTTTTATGATAACTATGTGATTGTACGGTTAATGCTAAAGAAATGAATAATAATCCTAAAAAAAGCAAAAAGCCTTTATGTCGTAATAAAAACGAGAAGAGCTGTTGCATTTGTTTTGTTATTTAATCAAAATATTTTTATATTTTTCTAAATCTTTCAAGGTAATACCTGTACCTCTAACAACTGCACGTAAAGGATCTTCTGCAATGTATACGGGTAAGTCTGTTTTTTTAGAAAGTCTTTTATCTAAACCACGTAACATAGAGCCTCCACCTGCTAAATAAATACCAGTATTGTATATATCGGCAGCTAATTCAGGAGGAGTTCTTGACAAAGTTTCCATTACGGCATCTTCAATGCGTAAAATGGATTTATCTAATGCTTTTGCAATTTCTCTAAAGGATATTTGTACTTGTTTAGGCTTACCGGTAAGTAAATCTCTTCCTTGTACATCCATATCTTCTGGTGGTGTATCTAAATCTTCTGTAGCAGCACCAATTTGAATTTTTATTTTTTCTGCGGTACGGTCACCAACATATAAATTATGCTGTGTACGCATGTAATATACAATGTCATTGGTAAAAACATCACCAGCAACTTTAACGGACGTGTCACAAACAATACCGCCTAATGCAATAACTGCAATTTCCGTTGTACCACCTCCTATATCAACAATCATATTACCTTTAGGTTCCATAATGTTTACACCAATACCAATAGCGGCTGCCATGGGTTCATGAATTAAGTATACTTCTTTACCATTTACACGTTCTGCTGATTCTTTTACCGCTCGCATTTCTACTTCTGTAATTCCTGAAGGGATACAAATTACCAAACGCAATGCTGGTGGAAACCATTTTTTCTTTAATGCCGGAATGTTTTTAATAAACATGGTTAGCATTTTTTCAGAAGCATCAAAATCAGCAATTACACCATCTTTTAAGGGACGTATTGTTTTAATACTTTCATGAGTTTTCCCTTGCATCATGTTTGCTTCTTGACCAACAGCAATAATTTTACCGCTAGTCCTATCTTTTGCAACAATAGAGGGAGCATCTACTACTACTTTGCCGTTGTGAATAATTAATGTGTTTGCGGTACCTAAATCTATCGCTATTTCTTCTGTAAGAAAGTCAAAAAATCCCATAAAATGCTTTGTATTGAGGGTGTAATATTCGTAATCTTTCAAAGATATAAAAATAATGTGATTTTATAGCAAAAAAATAACCTCCAAAATAAAAAATATTCTGAAGGTTATAAAATGTGTTCTTAATCGTAATTTTAAAACTAAATATTAATGTTTAAAATGACGTGTTCCTGTAAATACCATTGCTATATTGTGATCATTACAATAGTCAATACTCAATTGGTCTTTTATAGATCCTCCTGGTTGAATAACGGCTTTTACACCCGCATTATCTGCAATTTCCACACAGTCTGGGAAAGGAAAAAAGGCATCACTTGCCATAACAGAATCATTTAAATCAAAACCAAAGTGTTTTGCTTTAACAATTGCTTGATTTAAGGCGTCAACACGTGAAGTTTGTCCAGTACCACTTGCGCATAATTGTTTGTTTTTTACTAAAACAATAGTGTTTGATTTGGTGTGTTTACAAATTTTAGAAGCAAATAATAAATCGTCTATTTGTGCGTCTGTTGCTTGTGTATTGGTTTTGTTTATTAAACCTGCTTTGGTGTCGGTAATGTTATTTCTACCTTGTACAAGTACTCCGTTTAAACATGTTCTTACCGTAGTATCTGCAAATGTAACTTCTTTTTGAATTAATAAAACTCTGTTTTTCTTGCCTTTTAAAATTTCTAAAGCATCCGCATCATAGGCAGGAGCAATGACTACTTCACAAAATAATTTATGAATTTCAGTAGCGGTATCTTTGTCAATTTTTTGGTTGGCAATTAAAACACCTCCAAAAGCAGAAGTAGGATCACCTGCTAAAGCATCAACATACGCTTGGTGTAAATTATTGCGTTGTGCAAAACCACATGCGTTGTTGTGTTTTAAAATAGCAAATGTAGGTGCTTCTCCTTTAAATTCGTCCATTAAATTTATAGCAGCATCTACATCTAGTAAATTATTATAACTTAATTCCTTACCGTGTAATTTATCAAACATGGCATCAAAATCACCAAAGAAAAACCCTTTTTGATGTGGGTTTTCACCGTAACGCAATACTTTACCGTTGGTTTCGCTAACTTTTAAAGCAGGTATACTATGGTCCGCATTAAAATAGTTAAAAATAGCGGTGTCATAATGAGAAGAAACATTAAAGGCTTTTGCTGCTAATAATTTTCTGTCAGCAATAGTAGTGCTTCCTTCTGTTTCGTTTATTAGGTTTAAAAACTCACCATATTGTTCCATTGATGAAATTAAAACGGTGTCTTTAAAATTTTTGGCAGCCGCTCTAATTAAAGAAATTCCTCCAATATCAATTTTTTCAATAATATCTTGTTCAGGAGCTCCAGAAGCAACAGTTTTTTCAAAAGGATATAAATCAACAATTACTAAGTCTAATTGCGGAATGTTAAATTCTTTCATCTGTGCCACATCACCATCATGGTCTTGACGGTTTAAAATACCACCAAATACTTTTGGGTGTAATGTTTTTACACGACCGCCTAAAATGGAAGGATAATCCGTTACTTCCTCTACAGGAACTACGTTGATACCTAAGTCGGTAATAAATTTTTCAGTACCGCCAGTGGAGTAAATAGTTACGCCTAATTGGTCTAATTTTTTAACAATTGGTGCTAATCCGTCTTTATGAAAAACAGAAATTAATGCCGATTTAATTGCTTTTGTGCTCATTTGTGTTGTGTTGTTGTTTGTAAAGTTGCAAAAGTAATTTTAATAGGTGAAAGTACAAGGTGTTAGGGGTTTTATTTCAGGGTTATTTATCAATAGCTTGTTAATAAATGTAGTTCTTTTGTTTTCAGCAGATAAAACATCGGTATAATCAATAATAGCATTATCTTTGCGCAAAATTACAATAGCATGTCAAGAGATCAAAAAAATACAGAAAAAAGAGAATTTAGCAATAAAAAGGCACATCAATACA
>CAZSQD010000145.1:0-6423 GCA_964608925.1 uncultured Kordia sp. | reverse complement strand
TTACCGACCGTTAGCTATTCAAAAAAAAATGTGGAAAATTTTCCCAGACAAGCGTTATGTAGCAAACCCTTCAAAAGGATCAAATCACAATAGAGGCACAGCAGTAGATATTACTTTAGTAGATAGTTTTGGGGTTGCGTTACCAATGGGAACCAAGTTTGACTTTTTTGGTCGTAAGGCGCATCATGCCTATCAAAACTTACCTAAAGAAGTATTGATAAATAGAAAGTTATTAAAAACAACAATGATTAAAAATGGTTTTTGGGCAATCACCTCAGAGTGGTGGCATTACAATTTAAATAAATCTCAGCGCTACGCAGTATCTAACTTTAAAACCAAATGCGAGTAGCATTATAAAATAGCAATAGGTGTTTTGTACTCATTAATAGCAACAAAGGTAAACCTGCCTGTAACGGCTAATTCTCGCTTTTCGGCATACATTTGTTCCATAAAAATATCCACTTTAATTTCACAACTGGTATTTCCAACCTTCTCTACACGAGCAACCAACTCAATAATACTACCTTCAGGTATCGCTTTGCCAAAATCAATTTTATCACTACTTACGGTAACCATTCGTTTTCTACTAAAACGTGTGGCGCAAATAAAAGAAGCTTCGTCCATTAATTGTAATGCAGTACCGCCAAACATGGTGTCGTAATGATTAGTGGTGTTAGGAAAAACCGCTTTAAAAATGCGAGTTTCGGAAGTATTAATTCGTTCTTCTAAAGAGGTATTTTTCATAGGTAACTGTTAATTTTTCAGCAAAGTTACATGTTACGTATTCATAATGCCTATTTTTGCTGAAAATATTTTAAAAATGAATGTGATAGATAGTTTACAATGGCGTTATGCAACTAAAAAATTTGATGAAACAAAAATAGTTTCTGATGCTAAATTAAATACCATAAAACAAGCTTTTAATTTAACAGCAACATCTTACGGGTTACAGCCCATAAAACTAGTAGTACTAAAAAATAAAGCATTACAGCAAAAATTAGTACCACATTCTTTTAATCAAGAGCAGGTAGGGCAGGCATCACACTTGTTAATTATTTGTATAGAAAATACTTTAGATGAAAAATATATACGCACTTATTTTGAGCGTGTAAAAGCACAAAGAAATACAAAAGACGAAATAGTAGCGGGTTTTAGAGATTTTTTAATTACAGATTTTGATAAAAAAAGTTTAGAAGATATTACACAAGCAGCCACCAAACAAGCTTATTTAGCGTTGGGTAATTTATTAACAGTTTGCGCGTTAGAGAAAATAGACGCTTGCCCAATGGAAGGTTTTGTGCCAAAAGAATATAGTGCTGTTTTAAATTTAAAAAAGAAGGGTATTTCTCCAGTTTTAATTTTACCAATAGGATATAGAGCTAGCGATGATATTTTTGCAAGTTTTAAAAAAGTTAGAAAAAATTTAACCGAAATAATTATTGAAATGTAATTTTGGTAAGATTTTTGTTAGTTTTGTAATTCATAAAGAGTATCACATTAAAAAAAATAGATTATGAAAAAGAGTTTAATAGTAGTTGCCTTGTTTTTTTCGGTAGTGTTGTTTGCACAAAAAAGTCATTCTAATATAAATTGGGAAACTAATTTTGAGGTAGCTCAAAAAAAGGCAAAAAAACAAAACAAACCTATTTTAATGTTATTTACAGGTAGTGATTGGTGTCCGCCATGTAAAGCTTTAAAGCGTGATTTTTTTAATTCAGCAGAATTTAAAACCTACTCCAAAAAGTTTGTATTCTTATATGTTGATTTCCCAAGAAATAAAGAACTGTTAACTGAAAAGCAAACGGTAGCTAACAAAGCATTAGGTAAGAAATATGGCATCAAGTCATTTCCTATCATAGTTGCAGTAAATAGTAGCGGTAAAGTTATAGATAGAATTAAAAGTTATAATGCAACAGGCGAGACTCGTTACCATTATGATTTTGTAGATAAAGTATTAAAAAGATAATATATATTACACTTTTTAAAGAGTTAAAAAGCGCACTATTAATTTTTAATAGTGCGCTTTTTTTGTGAAGTCATATAGGTTTATCTTGTTTATTTGCTTAATGCCAAAAGTTCTCTATACACCACATCAACAGGTAAACCAACTACGTTGTTATAGGTGCCTTCTATTTTGGTAATAGCAATGTTTCCTATCCATTCTTGTATGCCATAACCACCCGCTTTGTCATAAGGTTGGTAGTTTTGTATGTAGTAGTTAATTTCTTCATCTGTCAAATTTTTAAAAGTAACTTTGGTAACAGAAGCCACTGTTTTTTGACTTGTAGTGGTTTTAAAACAAACAGAGGTAATTACTTCATGCGTAGTATTGCTTAGTTTTTTAAGCATTAAAAAAGCATCGGCTTCATTTTTGGGTTTACCAAGTGCCTCATTGTTTAGCCAAACAATAGTATCACTGGTAATTAAGATGTCATTGGGTTGTAAATCACTTTCAAAAGGGAATGATTTTAATTGCGCGAGATAATCGCTAATTTCAAAATGACGCAATTTAGGCGGGTAAATTTCATCAACAGGTTTGAGTCTGATTTCAAAATTTAAACCCAAATCTTTAAAAAATTGTTGCCTTCTAGGGGATCCTGAAGCTAAAATTAGGTGTTTATGTTTTAGTTTTTTTGCTAACATGTTTAAAATTTTATTGTTCAAAGATAGATAAAAATCTACTTGCACATTTCAGTACAAAATCGTAACATTACACATCGTAAAATAATACTATGGAAAATCAAGATAATCTTTCTGAAATAAAAACTGGAGAACAGCATATAATAGACAATAAAGAGTTGAATATATGGGAAGCCTTAATACCAGTTGCCTTATTAATGGCAATGTTAGCCTATAATATTTTTTATGCAGATGGTGCTGCTTTAGGAGATTATTCCAATCAATTTATTTTATTAATTGCAGGAGGTATTGCAGCGCTTGTTGGTTTCTTTAATAAAGTTAGTGTTTCAGTAATGCTTGCCGAAATTTGGGAAAATTTAAAAAGTGTTTTTGTGCCTATAATGATTTTATTTTTGGTAGGCGCATTGGCAGGTACATGGTTGGTAAGCGGTATTATACCTGCAATGGTGTATTATGGGTTACAAGTATTGAGTCCTGCAATATTTTTACCAGCATCTGTAATAATAGCCGCAATAATATCCATAGCAACAGGTAGTAGCTGGACAACATCTGCAACAGTAGGTATTGCTTTAATAGGTATTGGGAGTGCGTTAGGTATACCAACAGGTATGATTGCAGGAGCAGTAATATCAGGTGCTTATTTTGGAGATAAAATGTCGCCACTAAGTGATACTACAAATTTAGCACCCGCAATGGCAGGAACTGATTTGTTTACCCATATTAAATATATGGCATATACAACCATACCTACAATTTTAATAACCTTAGTAGTTTTTGCAGTTATTAGTATGAATATAGATACAACGGGTACTGCAGATGTTAGTGGGTTATTGACAACTATAGATACTACCTTTAATATAACGCCCTATTTATTTTTAGTACCGTTAGCAGTAATTGGAATGATTTTATTAAAAACAAAACCATTAATTGCTTTAGGTATAGGAGTAGCTTTAGCAGCTATTTTTGCTATAGTTTTTCAACCAGAAGTGTTAAGTAAAATAGCCACATCAAATTTTGAAGCTTTAAAAACTGCAATTTTAACAGATGTAACTATTGTAACCGATAACGTAAAACTAAACAAATTGTTTAGCGCAGGCGGTATGAACGGAATGTTATGGACCATCTATTTAATTATATGTGCTATGGTTTTTGGAGGTATTATGGATGCTATTGGTGCATTGGCACGTATAACTAAAGAGTTATTAAAATTAGCAACCTCTGTATTTGGGCTATTTGCCAGCACTGTATTTAGTTGTTTGGGTTTAAATGCAATTGCTTCTGATCAATATTTGGCATTAGTAATACCCGGTAAAATGTTTAAAAAAGCATATGAAGATAGAGGTTTAGCTCCAGAAAACTTGAGTAGAACTTTAGAAGATTCTGGTACTGTAACTTCAGCATTAATACCGTGGAATACTTGCGGAGCATATCAATCTGGAGTATTAGGAGTAAGTGTAAGTGACTACTTTGTGTATGCTATATTTAATTGGTTGAGCCCATTTACCACGTTGTTTTTTGCAGCACTAAATATAAAAATAAGACAATTAAAAAATAAATAAATGATCGCTTCCGCGGAAAAGAAAAGGAATATGAAAGAATTTATAAAAGGAAGAATGAAAGGCGGTGTTTATGCTTTAAAAGGAGCTATTATACTCTTAAAAACAGAAGCCAGTATACAAGTACAATTTGTATTAGGATTATTACTAACAGGAGCAGGTTTTTATTATAATATTTCAAAAGAAGAGTGGATGTTTCAAATACTATCCATTGGTTTGGTAATAGGAGTAGAGGCTTTAAATACTGCGGTTGAGGAAATAGCAGATTTTATACATCCAGATTTTCATGTAAAAATAGGATTGATAAAAGATATTGCTGCAGGAGCCGTTTTTATAGCAGCACTAACCGCAATTACTATTGGTGGGTTTATATATCTCCCAAAATTTCTTTAAAAAAAAACATCAATTATTTTTGTAAGACATTAATTACACCTGCAAATGGCAAAGAAAAAAGCAATAAAAACTAAAAAAAGAAGCTTACCAAAATTATCTAATTTGGTATTAACAAAGCAACAAAAAACTATTTTAGGTAGTTTTTTAATGTTATTAGGGCTATTGTTATGTGTAGCTTTTATATCCTATTTATTTACTTGGAAAGCCGATCAAAGTGTAATTGGTAATTTTTCAAGAAATACACCAACGGATAATGTAGCCAATATATTTGGAGCCTCAATATCGCATTTTTTTGTATATAATGGTTTTGGAATAGCAGCATTAATAGTTGCATTTTTAACCATAGCAAGTGGTTTGCACTTTTTGTTAGAAACACAACTTAGTGCCTTAAAAAAACGCTGGTTTTATGGTATAGTGATTATGATTTGGATTTCTATATTTTTAGGATTTTTTAATACTGAAATCTTAAGTGGTGTTATTGGTTTTGAAATCAATGATTTTTTACAGGATTATTTAGGAAAAATAGGTGCAAGTTTACTGCTTCTATTTGTTTTAATCACCTATTTAGTAAGCCGTTTTAAGTTAAGTATAGAAAATTTTACAGCTTATTTTTCAAAAACTAAAAAAGAAATAACAGCAGGTTTTAATGAAGAAACACCTCTGGAAGCAAATGATAATATTGAATTGACATCAATTGTAAAAATTGATGAAGATGAAGCGGTTATAAATGAATTTGTAAAAGAAAATACAGTAACTACAAATAAGGAAAATCCATTGGTGCCATCATCAGTAATCACTCCAGAAAAAAAACCAATTATTATAAAATCGGAAGGTGATTTATCAATGAAAGTTGAAGTATCTGAAGAGGAAGAAGCAGTAACCGAAAATTTATCAGATAAATTAGTTAGAGAAAACGGTGAGTTTAACCCACGTTTGGAGTTAAGCGGGTTTAAGTTTCCAACAATAGATTTACTAAAAGATTATACAAAAGGGCAAGGAATAACCATTAACGAAAAAGAATTAGAAAACAATAAAAATCAAATTGTTACTACGCTTAAAAATTATAAAATTGAAATAGCAAGTATTACTGCAACTGTAGGCCCCACAGTAACCTTATATGAAATTATACCAGAAGCGGGTGTGCGTATTTCTAAAATTAAAAATTTAGAAGATGATATCGCATTGTCTTTAGCGGCATTAGGTATTCGTATTATTGCGCCAATGCCAGGGAAAGGTACTGTTGGTATTGAGGTGCCAAACAAAAACCCACAAATGGTTTCTATGCGTTCCGCAATTGCTTCAAAGAAATTTCAAGAAGCAGAAATGGAGTTGCCAATTGCTTTTGGTAAAACGATTAGTAATGAAACAATGGTGGTTGATTTAGCAAAAATGCCCCATTTATTAATGGCAGGAGCAACAGGTCAAGGAAAATCCGTAGGGTTAAATTGTATTTTAACCTCTCTTTTGTACAAAAAACATCCTGCAGAGGTAAAGTTTGTATTGGTGGATCCTAAAAAAGTAGAATTGACCTTATTTAATAAAATTGAACGTCATTATTTAGCAAAATTACCGGATAGTGAAGAGGCTATTATAACAGATAATTCAAAAGTAATCAATACGCTAAACTCTTTGTGTATTGAAATGGATGACCGTTATGAATTGCTTAAAAATGCATTTTGCCGTAACATTGTTGAGTATAATAAAAAATTTAAGGCACGTAAATTAAATCCTAATGATGGACATAAGTTTCTACCTTACATTGTTTTAGTAGTAGATGAATTTGCCGATTTAATTATGACTGCCGGTAAAGAAGTAGAAACACCAATTGCTCGTT
>CAZSQD010000144.1:0-6520 GCA_964608925.1 uncultured Kordia sp. | reverse complement strand
AATAGACCATAGAACAAGAATTTCATTTTTACGAGAAATAATTGTAACACAATTTATATATAAAAAACACAAAACAATATATGTTGCTCATAATTATAATTTAAAAAAGGTTTTTTTTAAAGGCGAAAATTGGGTGCGATATAATTATAAGTCAGCATATAGTGTCATTGGAGTTAGTAAATTGGTAACAAAAAACATAGAAGAAACATATAACTTGGATAATGTTGGTACAATATATAATCCATTTAATTTTGATGAAATTAAAAAATGGTCAAAACAAGATGTAGACATTAATTTTAATTATATTTTATACTTTGGTCGTTTAGATGATGAGCATAAAAATATTCAATTATTATTAGCTGCTTATAATAATTCAAAGCTATCACAACAGAATATAAAATTAATTATTTAGGGGATGGTGCAGATAAAATAATGTTACAAAAAATAGTACGTAGAAAAGGGATGGTAGATGATGTTATATTTTTGCCATTTGAAAATAATCCATATAAGTATATAAGGAAGGCAAAATATGTAGTTTTAACAAGTCATTATGAAGGTTTTCCGATGGTGATACCAGAATCTTTGATTTGTGGAACCCCAGTAATAAGTGTTGATTGTAATTCAGGGCCTAAAGAGATAATAGACCATAAAGTAAATGGTTTATTAGTAGAAAATTATAATGTATTAGCATTTACGGAAGCAATGAATTCTTTTATCTTTGATGAAGCGTTATATAAAAGGTGTAAACAAAATGCCGAAAAAAGTGCGCAACACCTTAGTATTGATTGTATAGGTATGCAATGGCAAAAATTATTAGAAAATGAGTTTAGTTAAAATTATAGAAATACCAAAGGTACACGATGTAAGAGGCAGTTTAGCCGTTATAGAGAAAGAAGTAATCCCTTTTTCTATAAAGCGAGTGTATTATTTATATGACGTACCAAGTGACTCTTTTAGAGGAGGGCATGCACATAAAAAACTAAAACAATTTTTAGTAGCTATTAGCGGTAGTTTTGATGTGGTTTTAGATAATGGTAAACAAAAAGTAACCATTTCATTAAACAAACCTAATAAAGGGTTACTCATTGAAAATTTTACTTGGCGAGAGTTAGAAAATTTTTCTTCTGGTGCGGTTTGTTTGGTATTAGCATCTGAAGAATATGATGAAGCCGATTATATACGAGATTATAAAGATTTTTTATTAACTATAGGAGTTTAATATAAAACCAAATTTACTCATTACCTTTTTAATTTTATAGAATATTTTTAAAGTGGTTTTATTCTGATGTAATAAAAAGAGCTGTTTTTTTGTTAAATTTTTAAAATCAATATTAGATTTATAAAAAACATATTTTTCTTTATCACAAGCAATTAAAAATTGTAATGCTAATGAGTACCTATTTACATCTAAAAACAATTTTAAATTTGCGTGTTTTTTTATATAGGGATTATACTTATCTAAATTAATAAAGTTTCTTTTTAGGGTGTTAGAGTTGCTGATTCTATTATCAGCAATTTGATTGTGAATAGCAGTACTATTATTAGTAAAAGCAACAGGGTAGTATAAGGCAATGCGTATCCATAAATCAGTATCTTCTCCTGCTCCTAAAGTGATTTTATTGTCAAATTGTTTTACAGTATTAAACACTATTCGATTTACACAAGTAGCAGATGTCCAAGCAATACAAGAGTTTATACTGGATAAGAAAAAATCATTTACAATCCCAAAATGATTCGGTGTTATATTATTAAATTGAGCATTAATTACTATTTTTTCAGATATTTGTTTTTGGTAAGCAGTGCAGTACATACCACAGTCAGGAAAATGAGTAATTAGCTTGTTTAATTCTTCTAAATGGTTCTCTAACCAAATATCATCGGCATCTAAAAATGCGTAATACTCTCCTTTTGCGTGTTGCATTGCGTAATTACGGGCAGTACTAACACCTTGGTTTTTTATAGAAAATAGTTTGATGCGTGCGTCTTGTAAATTTTGTACAACCTGTAAACTACCATCGGTACTACCATCATTTATGATAATGATTTCATAGTTGGTAACCGTTTGCGCAAAAATACTTTGTAAGGTGGCTACAATGTGTTTTTCTTTATTGTAAAGTGGTATGATGACTGAAAATTTAGGCATTTTTTGAATGGATGTCTAAGTAGCATAAATAAGAAATTCTATAGAGTTGTAATATTTCAATAGCGGGATTTTTTCCTAACAAATGTGTTTCCATAATAGTTTTGCAGTATGTATAAAAATAGCTAAAAATATAATGCATGCCAACTTTTTCACAAGTAATATAGAGTGATAGTAATCCATTTTGAGAAGTTTTTAACTTTCCTAATCTATAAAGATGTAATAATGTTTTTGCTGCTTTTTTTTTCTTTTTTAAATAGATGTAATTTTCCTCAATTCCTAAATGAAATGTTTCATTATTAATATGTAACACAGAATAATTATTTTGTTTAAATAATGCAGAAAAATAATTATCTAAACCATAACTGTTCTCGGTTATTTTAGAGTTTAAAAGCATAAAAACATCCTTTCGTATTAAAAAATTAGCAGATAAGAGATGTTTAAACGGTAATTTGTTTCTTTTTTTAGCAGATACTTGCTCTTTTAATCTTCCATATTTCCACCGTAAAGAAGTATTTGGGTTTATATTTTTATTATGGTAACAAATGCCTCCATAAATAGCGGAATGTGAATTTTTGTAAATAACATTAATATATTTTGTAATAAAGTCGTTAAATTTAGGCATAACATCTGCATCTAAAAAAAGTAACCAACTGTATTGTGCTTCTTCTGCTAATTTTTGGCGACTAAAAACACTACCAATATTATTTTTAGAAATTAAATGTTTTGTATGATCAAAATTAGTAATACTTTTATTAGAAGTATGTTTTTTATTGTCAGAACCATCTTCATGGCATATAATTTCAAATTGAACTCCACTTTCCGAAAGTTGATTATGAATTGTTGCTACTAAATCTGTAATGTCGTAATTAAATGTAGGAATAAGTACAGAAATCATTGAAAATATATATTTTTGCTAAAGTAAAGATTTTAGTTGTTAATTTTAGTATAGGATGTATTAAAATTATTTAAGATATATTATATTATGAATAGGAAAGACATTGCGACAATAATATGCAATCAATTAGAAAATAATTTTGAAACGTTACAAGTTCAATACCAAACATTAAATACGAACATAAAGTATTTTTATATGGATGATTTGTTGCCCTTGTTATTTGTAAAAAAAATAGCAACAATTTTTCCAAATCAAGAGGAAATGATTCTAAAAAAATCATTAAAAGAATATAAGTATATTACAGCACAAATGGATAATCATGATGCCATTTTAGAGGAAATTTTATTTGCCTTTCAAGATGATCGGGTTGTTCGTTTAATTCAAAAAATTTGTGGAATTGAGCACCATATTGAATCAGACCCTAATTTATACGCTGGTGGCTTATCATTAATGAAAAAAGATCAATTTTTAAACCCACATCTTGATAATTCACATGATGCGGAACGTAAACGTTGGCGTGCTTTAAACTTATTATTTTATGTAACTCCTAATTGGGAATTGAAAAATGGTGGTAATTTAGAACTTTGGCCAAATGGAGTACAAGGAAAATCTATTGAAATTTTAAGTAAATTTAATCGTTTGGTTGTTATGGAAACTCATGATGCTTCTTGGCATTCAGTAAATAAAGTGATGGCTAATCAAGAGCGTAAGTGTGTGTCTAATTATTACTTTTCATCAGTTCCATTACCCAAACATAATGAATTTCATATAACGTATTTTACAGGAAGACCTCAAGAGAAATTTAAAAAAATATGGCTAAAATTTGATGGTCAATTGCGTATGGCTATTCGTAAAATATTTAAAAAAGGTATTGTTAAAAATCCTCATATTTATAAAAAATAAATAAATTGAAAAAAATTATTATCATTATTCCTTGTTTTAATGAACAAGTTGCTATTGTGAAAACTATAGAAACAGTGCAACAAGTACTATCAAGTATGGATGCGGTTGTTGGAGAAGTTTTAGTAATTAATGATTGCAGTACCGATATTTCATTACAAAAAATAAGAAAAACGGATGCTAATTACATCAATTTACCCATTAATTTAGGTATTGGAGGTGCAATGCAAACAGGTTTTAAATATTCACAAGAAAATGGTTTTGATATTGCCATTCAGTTGGATGGTGATGGGCAGCACAACCCTAAATATATAACAAATATTATTCAACCAATTATAAACCAATCCGCTAATGTTGTTATTGGATCACGGTTTATAGATAAACAAGGGTTTCAATCTTCATCATTAAGAAGGACAGGTATCAATTATTTTTCTTGGTTAAATAAAAAATTAGTTAATGTAAAAATTTTAGATTCTACTTCAGGTTTTAGAGCGTTAGATAAAAAAGCAATAAAATTGGTTTGTAACTATTACCCAGAAACCTACCCAGAACCAGAATCCATTATTTTATATGCGCTCAATAACTTAAAAATAAAAGAAGTGCCTGTAAAAATGCGTTCACGAGAAGGAGGTGTGTCTTCAATAACAGGTTTTAAAACATTATTTTACATGTTTAAAGTTACCATAGGAACACTATTTTTGTATATTCGATTAAAATCTAATAAATGATGATTCAAATTTTTAGTATAATAGCTTCAATATCTTTATTAATCTTGGTGCTTTATTTAATTTATAAGCAAAAATTAAAAGAGCAATATGCTTTTTTATGGATGATTTTAGCTGTTGGAATTTTATTGTCAGCTATTTTTAGTAGCTCGTTAGATAAATGGGCAACTTTTTTTGGAGTGTATTATGCCCCTTCATTATTGTTTGTTTTTGCATTTTTAATTGTATTGTTGGTACTCATTCAAATGTCAGTAGTCATTTCAAAATTAAAAGATAGTATAAAAACATTAACGCAAGAAATGAGTTTATTAAAACAGGAGCAACATGCAAAAAAATAATAAAACAGTTAAAAGTATTTTTGCAATATTAGCGCTAATAGCATTAGTGTTTGTGGTAAATAAAGAGTCTATATTATCTCATGATTCCAATGCTTATTTTGGTATGTGGCCTTATGTATCTGCTGGATATCCATTTTTTTTAAGAGGACTAAATTTTTTAGTAGGTGATGCGTATGCAACAGCAGCAATAGCCCTTCAATTTGTAGCAGTAATAGGGTCAATATATGTATTTGTAAAACATTTTTTAAGTCAGTTTTCACTGCAAACGTATCAGTTAATCATTTTAATGTGTTTGTTGTTTTACCCTATTTTTGATAGTAATATTTATGCAGTTAATAACATATCTACTGAAGGGTTGAGCTTTGCTTTGTTTTTACAAGTCATCTATTTTAGTTATTTGTCATTTATTAAAAGAAACTTTAAAAGTTACATAATTTTAATGGCACTCACCGTATTACTAATTACGATACGCGGGCAATTTCAGTTTTTAATACCAGTATTTATAAGTATAGAAGTATTATTGTGGTGGAAAGAAAAACAATTGAAATGGAAACATTATATTTTAATTTTCATGATACCGTTATTGGTTTTTAGTATTGATAATGTATACCATAAGGTAGTGCAAAAACAGTATTTTTCGACACCATTTGCGTGGACAGCATTTGTAACATCTGTATTTTTTGTTTCAGATGATAGTGATGTACAATATTTGGAAACAGAAGAACAAAAAATAATTTTTAAACTGGTAAAACAGCAATTTAAGAAAAAAGGAATAGGCTATCAAGATCATAAATATTTTGAAGAACCTATAGATTATAATTACTTTTTTTACCATTATGAATTCCCCACACTATGTAATCAAACTGTACAACAAGATGTGGTGAACTATTATCTAAAAGGAAAAGAGAATAATGTAAAAAATGCTGTACATGCTTATTTGAATGCAGAACGTATAAACAAGCAGTTGTTTATTAAATTAGTGCCACATGTTTTTACAAAATGGGTAGGTTTAGTGTTTCAAAATTTTAAAACCGGAATAGGAGGTATGTCAGTAGTGCTACTGTATATAATTTCTTTATTTTTATTGTTAAAGCGATTTTATGAGCGAAAAGAAAATATCATCTTATTTTGTATTTTCTTATTGTTAGCCATATTAGTAAACCGAGTGGTTATTAGTTTATCCATTCACGGTTTAACCCGCTACTTCTTTTATACGCATTGGATGGTTGTATTTTTACTGTTTTTAGGTATAAATAAAGTGTCAGAAAATGTAGAATGAATTAGAGAATTTTCATTTTTAGCTATCGGCCCCGCAATTAATTTTTATTCACTCTTTTTAAATGCAATAAATTGATAGGATTAATCCCTAACCCCTTAATGTTTTTACGTGAAAACCTGATTGCTTGATCATAATATAACGGTATAACAGGAGCTTTTGCAATAATAATACTATCCATTTTTTGATAATATTGGTGTCGGATATTAAGAGCTGTTTCTTTTAATGCCGTTTCATATAAAA
>CAZSQD010000143.1:0-6543 GCA_964608925.1 uncultured Kordia sp. | reverse complement strand
TTCAAATCTTTACGACTTGCAATAAAGAATATTCGCTCCCTTGACTGTGGTACGCTCATTGTAGCGGCGTTTAATTGAAATATTTGCACATTATACCCCATCGCTTCCAAACGCTCATATACACCAATGGTGTAGCCTTTTGCTTTACCTGCTACAATACCTGTAACATTTTCAAGTATTGCCACTTTAGGGCGTAATTTTTCAATGGTATCACAATAAACATATACTAAATCATCAAGGGTTTGTGTTACCTGACCTTCTTTAAATTTCTTGGATTTGCCCCAAGTTTTCTCACGTTTGCCTGCCATACTAAAAGTAGTACACGGTGGCGAACCGTCCAATATATCCAAATTATAGAGTTCATTGGGTAAATCATTTCGTTTGTTAAATTCTCGTATATCTTCTAAATAAAAGTATTTTGGGTTATGATTAACCTCATATAGCTTTTTAAGACGTTTGTCTATTTCTACACCACCTAAATGGCTATAACCTGCTAATTTGTAACCCATAGTAGAACCACCGCCACAAACAAACGTACCAAATACATTCAGTCCGTTTGTTTTAGGGTATGATTTAGACTTTTGCCAGTCGCATTTTAATTTTTTCATAGTCTTTTCTTATCGTGATTATACTTAATTCTCTATTTACAAATGCTTTTTGTTTGGTTCTCATTCTCATTACTTAAATAGCATTATGTCCGTATAGCTTGTGTTGTAGCTTGGAGCGTTTGTCATACTTCTTGTTTCTGAACCATCAAACGGATTAGCCGTTATGGTTTGCGTTCCTATCCATTCACATAATTCAATGATAGAAGACTTATTAGAAGTAAAATAAAAATACTTCGTGCCTTTTAGTACTTGCAAAACATCCAAATAATCTTTTAAGGACCAGTAATTTTTATATGTAGAAACATTGGTTTGTAAATATGGAGGATCAACTAAAAAAATTACATTTTCAGCATCTTTATATTTATCAAATAAGACTTTATAATCTTCATTTACTACCTGCAACCCTTCTAAGTAGCCTGTTGCTTCGTAATTGCTTTTACGTACGGTATTATAGAGTGTGCTTTTTACTAAATCATCATAATTTAGCACATACTTCATACTGAACAGCAACGAGCTTGACAACGTAATGTAATCTACATATCCGTTTTGTTTTTCTGCAGTTGCAACTAATTTTAAGATGCGTTCACGCGCAATACCTGTAATACGCTTATCACGTGGTAATTCATGCGCTATAAGGCGTATTTTACTAATTAATACATTAGTAAACGGTATTGCTTTAATGCGTTTACGGTAATTATCGTAATCATTATAAATTACAGTAGCATCTGGGTAATGGTGCTTTACGGTATGGCTCAATAGTCCGCTACCTCCAAATAGATCCACATAAACGGCATCTTTTGGATAGTCCTTTAAGGCATTTGTAAACTCTTTTAAAAATTTGCGTTTTTGCCCCATAAATGGCAAAGGCGCTCCCTTGTAAACTTTGTTTTTCATTCTGTTTGTTTTTTGATTGATTATTGATGATATTTGCAATCTCACCACAAAACACGAAAAACCCGAAAAGCAACAGAAGACAATACTGTCCTCCGTAGCCTTTCGGGTTCGTGTTTAAAAGTGGTGAGATATTTTTAAAGCGGAGGACTTTTTTAAGCGTTGCACCTCCATTAACGCTATGTTTTTCTAAATACCGATATATTTTATTTTACAAACAACAAAATAAGGCTGCATATTATTAATTGGTTCATTTTGACCAACAGTAGAGGTATCTCCAGATAAATCGATAGATTCAGATACAGGTAGACTAATAGATCCTTCAGTTCCACTACCTGTAGTTATAAATCCGCCTCCCGAATCAGTTCCCGCCGTTGTAGCCAAATCTAAATTTGTAGGCGGTATTATTATTTCTTTTGTATGCAAATGCGCAGGCAATTGCGCTTCTGTCATTACCCATTCGTGAACTCCTCCTATTTTACCAATATCATTAAACAACGGGTTGGAAGCATCATAGCCAACACTTACACGACCGCCACGGTTAGATGTACCATTTGTGCCGTCACAAATAGCCCAACCGTTGGGTACTTCGGATATTAAGCCTTCCCATTCAATGACCATTCCAATAACAAATTGGCTATCGGTTAGTTTTGGCACACGTTTTAAAGAGTTAATAGCAATACCACTTAAACCGATTTGTAACGTAGCTTTATCTTCTAAATAAACCAACCGCCCAAATGCTTCAAATTGAAATTGTGGCTCGGGATAACCTGTTGCCGTTGCGGTACTAAAATTGACACGAACATTAGCTAAATTGTTGGTTTCAAACACACCACCTATAACGCTGTATAGTTTACCTTGATAGCACACTATACCATTAGCAATAGCCGTATCTGTACCTACTTCGGTAAATTCACAGCCTGTTAAAATACACGTATCATTACTAACTATATTTGTTATTAATTGGTGTAATTCGGCATTTTGTTTGGCTATAAAGTCCCAAGATTCTATGGTTTCGGGAAACCCTGTGGTGATAATGTCGTTAAATCTTTTCATTTTGTTATTCTTCTATGATTAAAAATGTGTAACCGAGTGCTTTGTATCGATTTACTAAACTGCGCATTAATGGCTCATTGTACAATAGTCCAATGGGTATAATTATGTAAAAATGAACGGTAATTGGCGAATTAAACAGATTATAACTTTGTATGTAATCAGTAGTTGGATGTGACTCTACGTATTTAGGTTGCTCTAAATATTTAAAAAGATAATCACTATCTCTAAATTGTCCGTTGCGAATAAATATACGGCGTTGCACCTCGTCATACCTATCGTTTAGTAAGCGTTCTAATTGCACTACTTGTGGCGATAAGCTCATGCTATACGTCGTTTTTGCTCTAAATTCTTCAAATTTAGTGTTCAGCCATATTAACGGAAACAAATTAGCACGCAACCACTCCCAATGCTTGAGTTTGCGTAAAAACGTAGGCATCAGCCATTGTATGAGCGTATCCCAATTAAGTTGATATATGTTACTATTGACCAGCATAGAAATTAATATTTAGTTCTTCAAGCTTCATATAACCACTATATGGCCTATACACACGATGGATTTCATCGTATGGATTATTACTGTTCTTGTAATAAAATACGGCGTTATCTACGTCGTTCACCGCTTCTGTTTGTTGAATAAAATCAATTAAACGCTGGATATAAAATGCGCCGTCAAAATCTAACGATGCTAAATAGTCCTTAATACTTGCTTCTATTTGATTGACCCCATCGTTTAATGAAATCAAAACACCGTTATTTGTCATTTTAAGTGCGTTATAATACACATCAATATTTACTTTTAGCAAATCGGCATTTTCATTAATCACTTGTATATTTTGCCCCGCAACACCTATTAATCGTGTGTATTCTCTAAAAGAATTAACCACATTGACATCATCAATTTTAATCAAATTACCTTGTGCATCTTTAGTAGCGATTTTAATATTTAACACATTAAGTCCAGGAACAATTGCCGTTTGTTTTACAATTTGTGCGGATAAGTCAATTACGTCATATTCATCACTATTAATGAGCGAAAAGCCAAACTGAAACGCCAATACCTTTTTCTTCCACCAAGGCTGTGTATAAGGTGTGGTTGCTGTGTCAATAGCTTTTACATCTTCTAAATGTTTATCCAATATTTTCTCGTGAAACCAAATTGCAAATGCGCTTATCCAAGCCCAATTGCGCCAAATAGAAGCTAATGAAGTACTGCTTAACCCGTCCAAATTGCTATTCGCTTCTTTTTGAACTATAATTTGATTGTATATTTCGTCAATTGTACGTGCCATATTCTTTATTTTTCGTCTTTTTCAATAGCATTAATGCAGTGATCCTTTTCTAATTTATTCAACATCCAATTAACCGCTTTACCAAACCACGTAAGGCTATTGCTCAATTGATTTTTTCCTGTAACCCCGCTAATGGTTTCGTCAGGATTGCCATAATTAGTGCCTTTAGGTTTCCGCATAAAGTCATTTAACGGAAATAATAATATAGCGTTGAGCGTTTGATCTATACTTCTTGATACTTCCCATAAATACTTATGAAATTTGGGTTCGTCATCTTCTTGAGTATTTGTAATACCAATTACAACCGCATAGACAATGCCAAACCAAAGCAAATACTTGTAGGCATAGTAAGCGATTATAAATACGATGATAGGTTTGATTAGTTTTTTCATAATTAATCAATTATTTCCCAATCCTTTGTGCCCATATAGCCTTTAGGTGCATCTTTATCATTAATTGTCATATATAACAGAGCGGATTTTCTTTTAAATAGATTTTGTTCAACTTCATTAATGTTTTTTGGAATAGTTAATGTAGCAGAAAAACCATTTATCTCAATACTCGACAATGATATATCTGTTATCTTCATTATCCCTAATGTTTTTATTGTTTGCACTATTTCTTTTTGGTACTCAATAACTGCAGGTGTAGTTGTAACTACAATGGTTTTACCATTTTCTAAAACACGATCTTCTGTAATAGCAGGTGTCGTAATAATTTCTATTAAATTCCCATCAGCATCCACAGAGTTAACAGAAGTAGATTCAAACTTTGCATACTCCGTTCTAATTACGTATGTTCGTGAATTATTTTCACTAACATTTTCTGTTGTGTTGGTTCGTAATAAATGTACCATTTCTCCGTTAGGCATTACCATAAAACGGGTTTTACTTATTATTTGTGCTTTCATAATCAAATTTTTAATAATCGTTAAAATGTGTATTGTCTACTATTGTAGATATTACGTTATTACTTAATCCTATTGCTGTTGTTTTTAGTTGAACCACATCAATAACAAAAGTGCCGTCTATATCTTCAACTAAATTTGCTGGTGTTATTTGCTCTATAACACTGTTTCTGATGACTATTTTAGGGGTCTGTAAATTCACGTTAAGCTTTTTGAATGCTCCTCCAATAAACTTAAGAGAACTATTTATGACATTAAAAGAAACATTTCGGTAGGTTTGTAAAATACCTGTTGAGTTTTTTACCACTAAATTTATCAAGTTTAGTGTGCCTGTTGTTGCGTAACCTTTCCAGTCAACATTTGTAATAACACCAGTTAATGTAATATCGCCTAACGTCTGATTTAGCTTAAATCCTTGTGATAAATCTGTGTTATTAAAACGTATTGATGATGTTTTATTAGCCGAATAGTGCATAGTTAACGGCTTTGTCCCTGTGATTTTATGGAATGTCCAATTATTGTTCCCTAAAAAATAGGATTCTGCTTCAAGTATTAATTTATTGATTGTAATTTCTATAGTACCACCGGTTAAAGCTCCCCCGTAACCACTTAATAATTTTAATTCTTGAAGGTGTAAATAAGTACTTATTTTACCTCCTAATCTCCCCTTTGTGTGTAGATATTCTAACTTTTCTACGGCTGATATATCTAAGAATATTTGTTGAGTAGACTGCCAAACTATACTTTTTAAGTTAATTATAGTTCTCTCATCACTACCTCTAAGATTAAAACTGCTATTCGTATTATTAACGATTCCTCCATTCCGTAAATTGTAATAATAAACGTAATTTGCTACTCCATTATAAATTTTTTGGAGCCTCAAATAGGGGTTATTACTGAAATCTAAATAAACGAACTCCTCACTGTAAAACTCTATATTCATTAATGGAGCTTGTTCATTTATCTCATAGTTACCTGATTTTACAATCTGTATTTTTAAATACTCATTGTAATAAGAAAAATTTGGGTATAGTAATAATACAGCATCTATTGTTTTAAATGGTAAATCGTAGTTATTTAATACCCCTGTCAAATCATTTCCATTATCTATATCAATAAACGCAGTAATAACATTGAATTTGATACTAAACTCATACATTTTTAACGCACCATTTTCATCTGTACTCAAGACTTTATTATGCGGCATTGCACCATCATTACGTGTTGATGGGTGTTGAGGTAGCTTTATGGATGGCGCATCAATAACCACATTAAGTGAACTTAATGTAAGGTTATTGATACCTTCTAAATATATTTCAGTAGCATAGGCACGAAACTCTTTTAATGCACTTAAAACAAATTTAAATGAGGTATTGCCATTAAACGTAGTGTCTTTAGTTAAGTCACCACTCATTTCTATATTATCACCCATTTTAGTAAGTCCGTTTGATGCGGTGGTTGGATTTGGAATACCGTTAAGCGCATCCGCCAAACCATCAATAAAACTAATGGGCATATTTGTTGGCAATACATACTTAGGTATTATGAGTTCGCTATTATCATTAAACACCAATTTAGCATCGCCATTGGCTAAAATTTCTTTTGAGGTTACAATCAATCCATCATTTAAATGATGATAGCTTTCTAACCAGTCATAAAATTGCTGTTGTGTTGGTACATCGCCAGTTTCAAAGTATGTTTTTAATATGTCTATTGGTTTTAATGCCATTTTATCCTATTTTAAATGTAAATTCAATACCCATTTGTCCTATTCCTAATGCGCTATACACTT
>CAZSQD010000142.1:0-6628 GCA_964608925.1 uncultured Kordia sp. | reverse complement strand
ACTCTTGTTTTATTGAACTACAAGATAAGAAATTATCTACTGACCTCTATAATTTTATTAAAAATATTGATTGAAACCAATTGAAATAGCCTTATTTTTGCATCAAATCATTATCAATTAGAGTACCCGATTTTAATAAGCGGAAAGTTTTTTATGATGACAACATAAAAAGCTATTATATTAATGAAGTTATGAATATAGAAAAAATAAATAAAGTAGTAGCCACCTATTTTGAAGAAAATACGAAGGTAAATTGGATTCCTGCAAAAATAATAATGTACTATTTAGTGCAAGCAGAAGTATTTACTAAAGATGTGAGAAATGGGTTACCACTTCGTAAAGTATTACGAAAGTTAGATGCCGAAAACCAGTTGGATAAAATACCGTTATTGCATGCTGAAAGAGTACAAGATAATACCTATTGGTATTTTGTAAGAGAAGGTGAAAAATACGTGTCTGACCAAGTGGTAAATCTAATTCCTAAAAAAGAAAGAGGTGTACTTCATATAGAAAACAGTGATGAATTTTATTTGGTAAACTTATGTGATGAATTATTAAAACAAAAGGCATCACGTAAACATACGTTTGATAATTTGTTGGGTAATATGCATAAAAAAGGCAAAGGACGTACAAAATTACCTTTAGCAGCATATTATGAAAATTTAAAATTAGCAATTGATTTTAAAGGAAAAAAATATGATTCAGAAGAAAGAGAAGAGCGATTAAGAATATATGGTTTACGAAAAAAAGAAGTATTAGAGCGTAAAAAAATAAAACTAATACTTATTGATTATACTGATTTTGAATGTGATGAAAATCAAAAATTAGTAAGAAATGAAACAGAAGATATGAGTGTGTTAAAAAATATTTTAAAAAACTTCCACTAGAGCACTAATACAAATTTGGTTATAAAAAAAACCTGAATCAAATTATTGATTCAGGTTTTTTATGAACTTATTAATAAGAAGTAATTATTTCTTATTAGCGTCTCTAATATATCTTTTTAAAGCCATCGTCATTGATGGTGATTCTTTAGTTGGCGCTTGTATATCAACACGTAACCCAGCTTTTGTAGCAGCCTCTATAGTCGTATTACCAAAAACTGCAATACGTGTATTTTTTTGCTCAAAATCAGGGAAATTTTGTAGTAAAGATTCTATACCTGATGGGCTATAAAATACTAAAATATCATATTTTACATCGGTTAGGTCAGACAAATCACTAACAACCGTATTGTAAAATATAGCTTGCCTCCAGGTTACCTTTAACTCATCTAAAGTAACAGGTACAATATCCTTTAATTTATCAGAAGAAGGTAGTAAAAACTTTTCATTTTTATACTTTTTAATTAATGGTATCAAATCAACAAAAGTACGTGTGCCTACATAAATTTTACGTTTACGGTACACTACGTATTTTTGCAAATAGTAAGCAACAGCTTCTGATTGGCAAAAATATTTCATAGCATCTGGCACTTTAAAACGCAATTCATCAGCAACCCTAAAGTAATGATCTACAGCATTTCTACTAGTTAAAATAACAGCAGAAAAATTAGAAAGATCTATCTTTTGTTTACGCACCTCTTTACAAGGCACATCTTCAACGTGGATAAAAGATCTAAAATCAATTTTAACTTTTTGTTTATCAATTAAATCAAAAAACGGGGAGTTTTCTGCGGTAGGCTCAGGTTGAGAAACCAAGATAGTTTTCACTTTCATATGCACACAATTGTTTGTTAGGTTATCTACTTAACAAAAAGCCACCAATTAAAAGCGGTGAAATTTTGAATGTGCAAAGATACAAAATAAAATAAAACCAATTCGCTAAAAGCCACCTAAGATTTTGAAACACAATAACAAGAAGGAATAATAAATAGAATATTCCCACAAATAAAATGCTACTATACGTGTAAAAAACACTTGGAAATGGATTCACGTACAGTGAAATTAAATTAAAAACAAAAAACAAAACCCCTACATAGTGGTTAAAGGTTATTTTTTGAAATAAAATTTTTGTCATTATTTCATTTATTTCGACCACCTCAAAACATATTTTTTTAATTAAAAAGAAGCTTAAAATATATAAATTTACAACAATAAAAATAGTAAAAAAAGCAAAATCTAATTGTAAATTTTTTATAGACAAGTAAATAAAGATAGCGCAGTTTATAACAAAAAACAAATATAGTAATGGGTTGAAAACGGATATTTTCTTGCCATTTTTAGCATATAACGTCAAATATTTATTAGACTGAGCAATGTTTAAAAAGTCGGAAAATTGATTGAAATAAAAATACTTTACTATAACCAATAACAATATGGAAACTAATAGTAAACCTGTTAGTAAATTGTTATGATTAATATTTCGTAAAATAAACTCCATCACTTACAAAAGTAGTATTATAATTAGCTAAAAATAGCTTTAAACTATCAATTTTAGAAAATATTAATAAAATTACAATTATAAAAGATTATTTTTACACCCAACTATGAAAAACGCATTAGTAATTATACCCACTTATAACGAAATTGAAAACATATGTGACATTGTAAAAGCAGTGTTTACTGAAACCTCCAATTTTGATGTACTCATTGTAGATGATAATTCGCCAGATGGTACTGCTAGTAATGTTATAGATTTACAGAAAAAATTTCCTGACACATTATTTTTAGAAGTTAGAAACAAAAAATCAGGTTTAGGTACCGCATATATACACGGGTTTAAATGGGCTCTAAAACGTAATTATGCGTATATTTGTGAAATGGATGCCGATTTTTCTCACAACCCGAAAGATTTAGTAAGGTTGTATCAAGAATGTCATGAAAACGGAGCTGATGTAGCTATTGGATCTCGTTATAAAGAAGGTGTAAATGTGATTAATTGGGATATGAAACGTCTATTATTATCCTATTTTGCCTCTAAATATGTGCGTTTTATTACCAGAATGAATATTGCTGATACTACAGCAGGTTTTGTATGCTACAAACGTAAAGTTTTAGAAACAATTAACTTAGATAGTATAAAATTTGTAGGGTACGCCTTTCAAATAGAAATGAAATTTAAAGCTTATTTAAGGCAATTTAAAATACAAGAAATATCAGTAATTTTTACGGATAGAACCAAAGGAACTTCAAAAATGGACGGATCAATTATATCTGAAGCTGTTTTTGGAGTAATAGTAATGAAAATAAAAAGTCTATTTCAGAAGAAATAATAAAGGATGGGTGAAATATTAATAAAAAATGCAAAAATTGTAAATGAAGGTGCAATTATAGAGGGTGATGTGTATATTGAAGGAAATTATATCAAAGAAATTGCCGATCAAATAAGCGCAAAATCTGCAAATACTCGTGTAATAGATGCGGAAGGGCAGTTTTTGTTACCCGGAGTAATTGATGATCAAGTGCATTTTAGAGAACCAGGTTTAACGCATAAAGCAACTATTGAAACTGAATCCCGTGCCGCAATTGCTGGCGGTATTACTTCTTTTATAGAAATGCCAAACACCAATCCGCAAACCACAACTATTGAAAAATTAAACGATAAATTTGAGATTGCTAAAAATAGCTCTTATGCCAATTATTCGTTTATGTTTGGTGGTACTAATGATAATTTAGACGAAATTTTAAAGGTAGACCCAAAGCAAGTAGCTGCATTAAAATTATTTTTAGGATCTTCAACCGGTAATATGTTGGTAGATAATCCAGAAGTGTTAGAAAAAATATTTTCTAGTACCAATTTGCTAATTGCCGTACATTGTGAAGATGAAGGAACAATTAGAAACAATACCGAAAAATATGTAGCGGAATATGGGGATGATATCCCGCTAAAATTCCACCCTATTATACGTAGTGAAGAGGTGTGTTATTTATCATCTTCAAAAGCAATTGAGTTGGCTAAAAAAACAGGAGCACGGTTACATGTTTTTCATTTGTCAACAGGAAAGGAAACCGCATTGTTTTCCAATAAAATTCCGTTGAAAGATAAAAAAATTACTGCGGAAGTATGTGTACATCATTTATGGTTTACCGATGCCGATTATGAAGAAAAAGGAACCTTAATAAAATGGAATCCAGCCGTAAAAACACAAAAAGATAAAGATATGCTTTGGAAAGCATTGTTGGATGACCGTATTGATATTATTGCAACGGATCATGCGCCACATACTTTAGAAGAGAAAAGTAATGTATACACAAAAGCTCCAAGTGGTGGTCCATTAGTACAACACGCCCTACCAAGTATGTTAGAAGCATATCATCAAGGAAAAATTAGTATTGAAAAAATTGTAGAAAAAATGTGTCATAACCCTGCAATTTTATTTCAAGTAGAAAAAAGAGGGTATATTAAAGAAGGCTATTTTGCCGATTTGGTTTTGGTAGATATTAATAAACCTTGGACGGTTACCAAAGATAATATTTTTTACAAATGTGGTTGGTCTCCTTTTGAAGGTAATACCTTTAAATCTCGTATTTCACACACCTTTGTAAATGGAAACTTAGTGTATAAAAACTTTGAGTTTTCTGAAGAAAAAAAGGGAATGCAATTAACCTTTAATCGATAAAAAATGAAGCCATTTATAATCTTATTTTTTATAATCAGTTTTGTGTCATGTGATACAAATTTTAGCGCACCAAAACCTGATAATTTGTTAGAAAACCAGCAAATGGAGGATATTTTATATGACATAAAATTTTTAGCAGCCGCTAAAAGTAAAAAATATAAAATTTTAAAAGATAATAATGTAAAAGTAGATTCGTTAATTTATCAAAAATATAAAATTGATAGCACTACCTTACATCAAAATATAGCCTATTATAGCACTCACTCTTTAAAAACATATAAAGAGATGGAGCACAATATACAATTGCGTTTTGAGGCGGAAAGGAAAAAAATTGGCACAGCACTAAAAGAGAAAGATAGTGTTAGATTGGCAAAAAAGAAAAAAGAAATACAACAACGTAATAATAAAGGGGAAGAGCTACTTAAAAGCACTCTTGATGTTACTAAAAAATAAAACTTATGATACAACTTACTACCTTAAAAAGTGCAAAAAACACTAAAAATGTTGTTTTTTTAGCAGATACATTATCAGAAAAACATATTGATTTAACTACAAATGAAATTTCCTTTTTTGAAAAATCATTTAAAAAGGACAAGGTTCAGTTTGTAAAACCAAGCGCCTTTACTTTTATAGTGAATACAGCAAAACAAAACGCTCACGAAATTAGAGTACACGCTTTTGAAGTACATAAAAGCTTGAAAAAAGAAGAGGTAATTACTGTTTCCGGAGATAATAAAGCTAATTTAATTGCTTTTTTAGAAGGGTTTCTACTATCTAATTATCAGTTTTTAAAATATTTTAAAGACAAAAAAGAAAAATTAAACAAGCTTCAAAAAATACAAGTTGTTGGCCCTATAACACAAGCAGAATTAGATGAATTACAAAATGTAGCATTAGCTGTTTTTTGGGCACGTGATATGGTTAATGAACCTGTTTCTTTTTTAGATGCCATACAATTAGCTACGGAGATTAAAGTAAAATCTCAAGAAGCAAAAAACTATAAAGTCGAAATTTTTGAGCAAATGAAAATTCAAAGCTTAAAAATGGGTGGTTTATTAGCTGTAAATCAAGGATCAGAAACTCCTCCAACATTTACGGTTATTGAATACAAACCTAAAAATGCAATTAACAAAAAACCCTATGTTTTAGTAGGTAAGGGTATTGTGTATGATACAGGTGGTTTAAGTTTAAAACCAACGGCAAACTCAATGGATTTTATGAAAGCAGATATGGGTGGAGCCGCTTGTATGGCAGCAACCATTCACGCAGTTGCCTTAAATAAATTACCCGTGCATATTGTAGGTTTAATACCTGCTACGGATAATAGACCAGGTAAAAATGCCTATGCTCCAGGTGATGTAGTTACTATGTTTGACGGTACAACCGTTGAGGTATTAAATACGGATGCTGAAGGACGTATGGTATTGGCTGATGCTATTGCTTATGCCGATAAATATAACCCAGAAATGATTATTGATGCGGCTACATTAACAGGTGCTGCAGTGCGTGCAATTGGTGTAAGAGCTGCAGTTTTTATGGGTAATGCTAAAGAAACCTATTTTACACAAATGGAAAAAGCAGGACAAGAAATGCACGATAGAGTAGTGCGTTTTCCGTTTTGGGACGAGTGGAAAGAAGACATCAAATCAGACATTGCAGATATTAAAAACTTAGGTGGGCCGTATGCAGGAATGATTACTGCTGGTAAATTTTTAGAGCATTTTGCCAAGAAAAACCCATACATGCATATCGATTTAAGCAACGCCTATTTACATACGCAAGAAAACTATAAAGGTAAAGGTGGTACAGGTGCTGGAGTACGTTTATTGTATCAGTTTTTTAAGAATATGACAAAATAAATTATTCGGTCAACTGCAGTAGAGACCTTATTTAGTATACAAAGAGCTTTCTGATTATTCAGAAAGCTCTTTTTTTGATAAACCATTCGTCTTTACGAGAGAGCATTTTTTTGCGACCGAAGTAATCTCCAGTTCGGTATTACTTAAAAGTGAATAGTAAACAAGTTAAAGATAGCCACGAATTTGTAAAAAAAACAAATCCTCGCTA
>CAZSQD010000141.1:0-6707 GCA_964608925.1 uncultured Kordia sp. | reverse complement strand
AATAAAAGCACCAGCAATACCAAATGAAGCGGCATCTATACCTATAAAGGCTAATATTTTTTCTCCTACAAATAAAAACATAAGCATAATCGCTCCTGCAATTAAAGAGGCTTTCCCACTATTTATGGTTCCTCCAGCGGTTACCTTTAGTTTAACAACAATTGGTAGCGTGCCTATAATGTCAATAACCGCAAATAAAATCATACTTGCTTTTGCAATTTCTATAATATCTAAATTCATAATTAGTTAATTTTAAAAATGCAAAATTATACTATAAAAACTATATAACACATAAAAGCATTACTTTTGTGCTCAAAATCATTAAAATGCGACCTATTCAAATGTTTCAAATTGAAAAAACCATTGTTTCCGAAGATATATTAGAAAAAGAATTTGTGTGTAACCTAGGTGCTTGTAAAGGCGAGTGTTGCATTGCGGGAGAAGCGGGAGCTCCTTTAGAAAAAGAAGAAGTAGCTATTTTAAAAGATATTTACCCTCAAGTAAAACCTTTTTTACGACCAGAAGGTGTTAAAGCTATTGAAAGTCAAGGAACATCCGTAGTATCTGATATGGGTGATTTAGAAACCACCTTAATAGCAGGAGCGGAGTGTGCGTATGTTGTTTTTGATGATAAAAAAACCGCTCTTTGCGGTATAGAAGCTGCACATAAAGCAGGTAAGGTTGACTTTAAAAAACCAATTTCTTGTCATTTATACCCTGTGCGTGTACAAGAGTACAGCTCTTTTGCTGCAGTAAATTATCACAGTTGGCCAATTTGTAATGATGCTTGTGCGTTGGGAGAAGAATTAAAAGTGCCCGTTTATAAATTTTTAAAAGAATCTTTAGTGCGTAAATTTGGAGAATCTTGGTATGCCGAATTAGAAAAAGTAGCTCAAAACCTTCTTAAAAAGTAATTTTTTAACTTTTTAAGAAAGCCTTGTTACATCACTTATCATCGATAAAATTAAAATGTAATAAACTGACAATCAATATTATAGTTATTTATAACAGAAACCTAACAAAATCAAGGGGTTGCGTTAGTTGTTAAAAACTTGTTGAAAACCTACTGTATTTTTTTTATTTTTCATGCTTAAAACTTGTGCTAATTTACAACCTTTGTGAAGCATGAAACAAGTATTGATTTTATAACTTTTTTATTGAAAATTAGTGAGTTATCAAAATCAAGTCATTCAAAATAGTTTGACTGTATTCTTTTTTTAAGCCCCAATTAAAAAAGAGTAACTAAGTAATTGTTTTCAGGAATTAATATAAAGTAATATAGATAGTATACAAATATACTATCTGCAATAAATTGACTGTATAAAAGAAGTAACTAATGGAAATTTTTCAAATAATAAAAAGAGATTATGAGACAACACCGTTTGTTTTAAATAAAATCACCAATGCCATTGAAAAAGCAATGCAGTCTGTTGGTAATGGAGAAAGAGCAGATGCGGTTGTTATTTCTGAAAAAATATTACAAGAATTATTAGCAAGAAAACGTAAACACGTTAGTTACATACCAACCGTAGAGCAAGTACAAGATATTGTTGAGGAAAAGTTGATGATAAGCTCTTTCCCTGATGTAGCAAAAGCATATATATTATATAGAAACGAACAAGCACGTTTACGTCAAACTAATATTTTTGAAAAACGTATCAACTTAAAACCATATGAATATCCGCAGTTGTATGAATACGTAAACGCAATACGTCACTCATATTGGATACATACCGAGTTTAATTACACCAGTGATATACAGGATTTTAAAACAGGATTAAATAAAGCAGAGCAAAGTGCTATAAAAAATACGATGTTGGCTATTTCTCAAATTGAAGTAGCAGTAAAGAATTTTTGGGGTGATATTCATGTAAAAATGCCAAAACCAGAAATTGGAGCAGTAGGGGCAACTTTTGCAGAAAGTGAAGTGCGCCATCATGATGCGTATTCACATTTATTAGAAATATTAGGGCTGAATAATGAGTTTAAAAACTTAAAGAAAAAACCCGTAATGATGAAGCGTGTTCATTATTTAGAAACGGCTTTAAAAAATGCTAAAAGTGAAGATAACCAGGAGTTTTCAGAGTCTATTTTACTCTTCTCATTGTTTATAGAACATGTATCACTGTTTTCTCAGTTTTTAATTATTATGGCATTCAATAAACACAAAAATGTGTTAAAAGGAATCTCAAACGTAGTAGAAGCAACTTCTAAAGAAGAGCAAATACATGGTGATTTTGGTATAGATGTTATTAAAGTGATTAAACAAGAAAACCCAAGTTGGTTTGATGCAGTATTTGAAGAAAAAACACAAGAAATATGTAGAGCCGCTTTTGAATCTGAAAGTAATATTGTGGATTGGATTTTTGAAGAAGGAGAATTGGACTTCTTACCAAAAGCAGTAGTAAATGAATTTATAAAAAATCGCTTCAATAACTCATTAGAAAGTATTGGTATTGGAAAAGTATTTGAAATTGATGAAAAATTAGTAGCTCAAACTGAATGGTTTGATGATGAAATAATTGGAACCAAACATGGTGATTTTTTCGTAAAAAGATCAATAGCCTACACCAAAAGAAGTAAAAGTATAACCGCAGACGACCTATTTTAAAACTATGAAAAAACAAACTTTAACCACCAACGAAACGCAACATCAAAACCTATCTGAACAAGATAAATTAGTAGCCGCACGTAAAGCCGCTTTATTAGCAGAAAAAGAAGCCAATCAACCAGAAATTAAATGGTTGACGGACAATAGCCGTAAGTTTTTAGAATCGGGTTACTTAACTGAAGGCGTAACGCCAGAAGGTCGTATTAGAGCTATTGCAGAAAATGCGGAGAAAATATTAAAAATTGATGGTTTTGCCGACAAATTTTACGGTTATATGGCAGAAGGATATTACTCTTTAGCATCTCCAGTTTGGTCAAACTTTGGGAAGCGTAGAGGATTGCCAATTAGTTGCTTTGGTTCACATATTGCTGATGATATGGGGGATATTTTATTTACCCAGTCAGAAGTAGGGATGATGTCAAAATTAGGTGGCGGTACATCTGGTTATTTTGGTAAATTACGTCATCGTGGTGCGCCTGTAAAAAATAATGGAAAGTCTTCAGGGGCAGTACACATCATGCAATTGTTTGAAAAAATGGTAGATGTAGTAAGTCAAGGATCGGTACGTAGAGGTCGTTTTGCGCCGTATTTACCTATTGATCACCCAGATGTAATGGAGTTTTTAGAAATAGGATCTGAAGGAAACCCAATACAAGAGTTAACACACGGGGTTACCGTAAGTGATAAATGGATGCAAGAAATGAAAGATGGTGATGTTGCTAAACGTACCATTTGGGCAAAAGTATTACAATCACGCTCTGAGGTTGGTTATCCATATATTTTATTTAGAGATAATGTAAACAATAAAGCAGCAGATGTATATCGTGATAAAAACCACGAAATTTATGCCAGTAACTTGTGTACTGAAATCATGTTACCTTCAAATGATGATTGGTCATTTGTATGCTGTTTGTCTTCTATTAATTTATTACATTATGATAAATGGAAAGATACTGATGCAGTTGAAACATTAGTATATTTTTTAGATGCCGTAATGGAAGAATTTATCACGAAATTAGAAGTATATCGTGACGGTGCTAATAGAGATGATAAATTAACCTTCAATTTTATGGAGAAGGCGTATAACTTTGCAAAAGAAAATAGAGCATTAGGCTTAGGAGCTTTAGGGTGGCATTCATTATTACAATCAAAAATGCACGCATTTGATAGTAAACCAGCGTTTGATTTAAATTCGGAAATTTTTAGAGTAATCAAAGAAAAATCATACAAAGCATCTGAAGAGTTAGCGGGTTTATATGGTGAGCCATCCGTATTAAAAGGTTATGGACGTCGTAATGCAACGTTAAATGCTGTAGCGCCAACTACTTCATCTGCCTTTATTTTAGGGCAAGTAAGTCAAGGTATTGAGCCAATTTGGTCTAATAGTTATGTAAAAGATATTGCAAAAATTAAAACGACTATTAAAAATCCATTTTTAGTTAAATTATTAGAAGAAAAAGGAAAAAACACAACAGATACCTGGAGAAGTATTCGTGATTATGACGGCTCTGTACAACACTTAGATTTTTTATCAGAAAATGAAAAGGAAGTATTTAAAACCTATCCAGAAATTGATCAAATGACCGTAATTTATCAAGCGGCAAACCGTCAAAATCACATTGATCAAGGGCAGTCTATTAATTTAATGATTCACCCAGATATGCCAACAAAAGACGTGAATAATTTATATATGACGGCTTGGGAGTTAGGTGTAAAATCAATGTATTACCAACACAGTATGAATGCAGCACAAAAGTTTAAGCAGAAAAAAGAATGTACTTCTTGTGAAGGATAACGTATAAGTAATAAAATTTATGGGGCATTGTCCCGTAATTAAAATGCTAAGGTTGTTTGTCACAAGCAATTTTAGCATTTTTCTATTTATATAAACGAAAAAGATGAAATTATCGCCAGAAATTCAAACCATTTTAATGCATTCAGAAGCAAAAGTGCTTGCAACGGTTGCTGATAATGATGTTAATGTAGTGCCTGTGTCTTCTATAAAAATAGTAGATGGTAAAATATGGTTAGTTAATTATTTTTTTGAAAAAACAATAGCTAATATTATAAAAAACCCAAAAGTAGCCTTAACTTTTTGGATAGGGTTAAGAGGGTATCAAATAAAAGCAAACGTAAATTATGTAACAGATGGTGTTGATTTTAATGCTGCGGTAAATTGGATAACTGAAATTCACCCTAATCGATTAGTAAGAGGATTATTAGTATTAGATGTGACAGCAATTTTTGATATTTCAATACATAATAAGCGTATTTAAGTATGGATTTTTTAACCAAAGAACTTGTTTTTCCAGATTGCAATCAAGCAGATGAAGATGGTATTTTAGCCGTTGGTGGTGATTTATCAGTAGCACGTTTACTGTTAGCGTATCAATCAGGTATTTTTCCTTGGTTTAATGAAGGAGAACCTATTATTTGGTGGGCTCCAAACGAGAGGATGGTGCTTTTTCCTAATGAATTACGTTTTTCAAAAAGTATGAAAGTACTCTTTAAAAAAGAAGTATTTAAAGTTACTTATAACACTTGTTTTGCTGAAGTAATGAAAAACTGTGCGCAAATTAAACGCTTTGGACAAGAGGATACTTGGATTACTGATAAAATGCAAGAGGCATACATTAACTTACATAAAATAGGAATTGCACAATCGGTAGAAGTTTGGGAAAATGACAAATTAGTAGGTGGTTTATATGGAATTGACCTAAAAGATAAAAAAATATTTTGTGGAGAGAGTATGTTTTCTAAAGTAAGTAACGCTTCTAAATATGCTTTTATCAGTTTGGTGCAAAAACTAAAAAATGAGCAGTATAAACTAATTGATTGTCAAGTTTATAATGCTCATTTAGATAGTTTGGGTGCTCGTGAAATATCACGTTCAATGTTTTTAAAAATCCTTATGCCATAAGTTACTTGTGGGATTACTCCGTAATTAAAATTCTTCTTGTAGTACGTTTGTTGAAGTTGTTAAATGATCTAACATTGTTTTGGTCATAGCTGTTAAGTCATACTCATGTTTCCAATTCCAATCTTGTTGTGCGTGGGTATCATCAATACTTTTTGGCCATGAATCAGCAATTTCTTGTCGGTAATCAGGTGCATATTTAATAGTAAATTCAGGAATATGTTTTTTAATTTCTTCAGCAATCATTTTAGGTGTAAAGCTAATACTACCTAAATTATAAGAAGACCGTATTTTAATATTTTCATCTGGGGTTTCCATAATATCCATAGTAGCACGTACGGCGTCTTTCATATACATCATAGGTAAAGCGGTTTCTTCACTTAAAAAACAGCGGTATTTTTGCACACGTAATGCTTCATGAAAAATAGCTACTGCATAATCCGTAGTGCCGCCACCAGGTAATGTTTTCCAGCTAATTAAACCTGGGTAACGAATACTCCTTACATCTACACCATATTTATTATGGTAATATTCACACCAACGTTCACCAGTTTGTTTGGTAATACCATAAACGGTTGAAGGTTCCATAATGGTATATTGTTGGGTGTTTTCACGTGGAGTTGTAGGACCAAAAACAGCAATACTTGATGGCCAAAATATTTTTTTTATCAACCCTTCTTTTGCTAAATTAAGCACATGAAAAAGTGAATTCATATTTAAATCCCATGCTTTCATAGGAAACCGTTCACCAGTTGCTGATAACATTGCGGCTAATAAATACACATCAGTAATTTCATGTTTTTCAACACATGCTTTTACATCATCATAATTCATAGCGTCTAATAATTCAAAAGGACCAGCTTCCATTAAATGGTATTTTCCTTCTTTAATATCAGCAGCTATTACAGCATCTCTACCGTGTTTTAAACGTAGTTCATAGGTTAATTCAGTCCCTATTTGTCCAGAAGCACCTATAATTAATATTTTTGGAGTCATTGTATTTTTTTTAGATAGTGCAAATATAAATATTAAATCAGCTATTTGAGGGCGTGAAATTTAATATTTAATATTTTTTTTATTTCTAAATAAGAAATATACAAAAATCACACTATTTTTATTGTTTGATAGTTAAATATTGGCAAGATTCAAGTCACAAATGCAACTTTTGGGTTAAACAAT
>CAZSQD010000140.1:0-6759 GCA_964608925.1 uncultured Kordia sp. | reverse complement strand
ACCGGTTTTAACCACTGTATTGCCAAAGTAAAATTAAATGGCAAAGACCAATATGTCGAACTAACCGATAAATACTTGCCATTCAAATCATTACCAAACTCATTACTATCTGCTACCGGATTAGAAATCCCATATAAAACCGCAGGAATTCAATTGGCATATAGCAATCATAATCAAGATTCGTATTACGGTCTAAATACATTTGACATTAAGCAAGAAAGTGTGTACGTAAACGCATTGTATAACTCTATTATTGGCGATTCAAGAAGTAAGTTTAAAACAGGAATTAACGCTACGTATGATATTTATGATGAAATGGTTAATCGTTTAGATTATAGCAGAAAAGAAAACTCAATAGGTGCATTTTTTGAATATTCTTATGATAATTTGGGTGACTTAAATTTAACAGCAGGAGTACGGGTAGATACACATAATTTATTAGGTACATTTGTAACACCAAGATTACATGTTCGTTATACATTATGGAAAAATTCAGCATTAAAAGCTTCTTTTGGTAGGGGAAAACGTAGTGCTAATATTTTTGTAGAAAACCAAACTTTATTTGCCAGCTCAAGAGATTTTAATATTTTAGATACTCAAGGAAAAATTTATGGATTAAACCCAGAAATAGCGTGGAATTATGGTGCTTCATTTTCTCAAAAATTTAAACTATTTACTAAAAAAGGTAGTATAACTTTTGACTATTACAAAACGGACTTTAAAAATAAGGTAGTAGTAGATATAGAAAATCCCAGAGCAGTAAATTTTTATAATTTGAAAGGTAAAAGTTATGCCAATAGTTTTCAAGCAGAACTCAATTATCAACCCAAAAAACATCTTAATTTGCGTTTGGCATATAAATATTATGATGTTAAAACACAATATAAAACAGGATTATTAGCAAAATCGTTAACACCTAAAGATCGGTTTTTTGCTAATGTTTCTTATGAAATAAATACAAAAGATAGTCATAAGCAATGGAAGTTTGATGCCACCTATAATTGGTTATCAAAACAGCGCTTTTCAAATACAGCCACCAATTTAGTACAATATCAATTGCCCAATACCACTCCAAAATTAAGTACACTTAATGCACAAGTAACTAAAGTGTTTTCAAAAAAGTTTGAACTATATTTAGGAGTAGAAAATATTACAAATGAAAAACAAAGTAATCCAATTTTAAGCGCAAATGATCCTTTCGGAACTAATTTTGACGCTAATTTTGTGTACGGTCCAATATTTGGCAGGTCTTATTACACAGGATTACGATTTAAAATTAAATAATAAAAATAGAAATTATGAGAAAAATAATAACAGTATTCTTTTTGCTTTTTGCAATTACCGCTTTTAGTCAAAGCAAAAATGAAAGAGCAACTTTGTTAGTAGATGGTGTTTGTTTAATGTGTAAGGACAGGATAGAAAAAGCATGTTTTAAAACAAAAGGTGTAAAATCGGCAGTATGGGAAGTGCATACGCATAAGTTAAAACT
This sequence comes from uncultured Kordia sp., assembly GCA_964608925.1. GTDB lineage: Bacteria > Bacteroidota > Bacteroidia > Flavobacteriales > Flavobacteriaceae. The sequence continues at coordinate 5,270 of CAZSQD010000140.1, read as the reverse complement.
AATTTATAATGCCCGTAAAACTAATTTAGATAGTATTGAAAAAAGTGTTGTAGCTGTAGGGCATGATACACAAAAACACAAAGCAACGGATGCCGTTTATAACGCGTTACACGGTTGCTGTAAATATAGAGATGAAGAAGTAAGAAATCAACATTAATTGCGGGATACACTTCGTTTTTTCGTTGTTACTATGTTAATATTAACATGTTAAATAATACCAATTTAACATTCTAATGTCGCAATGAAAATTAAATTATTTCAATTCATTTATGCGACATAAAAAATTAAATTGGTATAAGTTTATTTAAAACAAAAAAAGTATGCTCAATAAAAGCATTAAATATTTAATTGAAAACAAGTTAGTAGCGGTATTATTACTAACCCTTTTTATAGGTTGGGGAATAGTAAATGCACCTTTTAATTGGGACTTAGGAAACTTCCCAAGAAACCCTGTTGCTGTGGATGCCATACCAGATATTGGTGAAAATCAGCAAATTGTTTTTACTAAATGGGCAGGACGATCTCCTCAAGATATTGAAGATCAAATTACCTATCCATTAACCACTTCTTTATTAGGGATTCCTGGAGTGAAAACCATACGTAGTTCCGCTGCATTTGGCTTTTCATCTATCTATATTATTTTTGAAGAAGATGTGGTTTTTTACTGGAGTAGAAGTAGGATTTTAGAAAAACTAAACTCATTACCTAAAGGTTTGTTGCCAGATGGTGTACAACCCAGTTTAGGACCAGATGCAACAGGTTTAGGGCAAATATTTTGGTACACTTTAGAAGGTAGAGATAAAAACGGTAATGTAACTGGAGGTTGGGATTTGCATGAACTCCGCAGCATACAAGATTATTATGTAAAGTATGGACTGTCTACTGCTTCAGGAGTATCTGAAGTAGCTTCTATAGGAGGTTTTGTACAAGAATATCAAGTAGATATTAACCCAGATGTTTTAAAGGAGTACAATATATCTTTAGCACAAGTGGTTAATGCTGTCAGAAAATCAAATAAAGATATTGGCGCAAAAACCATTGAAATTAATCAAGCAGAGTATTTAGTACGTGGTTTGGGCTATATCAAATCGGTGGCCGATTTAGAAAACGCAGTGGTAACTTCATCAAATTTAACCCCCATTTTAGTAAAAGATGTTGCAAAAGTTTATTTAGGACCTGCAGCACGTAGAGGTATTTTAGATAAAGAAGGGGCGGAAGTAGTTGGTGGTGTTGTAGTAGCACGTTATGGAGCAAACCCAATGGAAGTTATTGATAATGTAAAACTGCAAATACAAACAATAAGTACAGGTTTGCCTTCAAAAATTTTAGCAGATGGGCGAACCTCACAACTTACAATAGTTCCGTTTTATGATAGAAGTGAGTTGATACATGAAACCTTATCAACATTAAACGAAGCTTTAAGTTTAGAAATTTTAATCACCATTTTAGTAATTATTTTAATGGTATTTAATTTACGTGTTTCCGTATTAATTTCCAGTTTATTACCCGTTGCAGTGTTGATGGTTTTTATAGGAATGAAGTTTTTTGGAGTAGAAGCTAATATTGTTGCACTATCTGGTATTGCTATTGCTATTGGTACAATGGTAGATGTTGGCGTGATCCTCACCGAAAATATCATCAGACATATTGATGAGGATAAAGAAGCAAAAAGCAAGAAGCAAGAAACAATACAAAACAATAGTGAAAAAAACCTCCCCTCCGGAAAGGTTGGAATAGGAATTAACAACATTGTTTACAATGCCACCAAAGAAGTTTCGGGAGCTATTTTAACCGCTGTAGCAACTACCATTATTAGTTTTATTCCTGTTTTTACCATGATTGGTGCAGAAGGAAAATTATTTAGACCTTTAGCAGCTACAAAAACTATGGCATTAACTGCATCTGTTATTGTAGCACTATTTTTAATACCACCATTTGCAGCGTGGATTTTTGGTTGGAAATCTCCTAAAAAGAATTTTAAAAAAGTACTAAATATGGCATTAATAGCATTAGGTGCTTTTAGCGTATTTAGTGGTCATTATTTAGGTGTAGCACTTGTTTTATTCGGAATTGTAGGAATGTTGAAAGAATCGTTTCGTTTTTCAGTTTTCAATTTTCAGTTTTCAAAAAATACACTTAATGTATTTATAGCAGCATTTGTAATCATTTCAATTTTAGCAACCTATTGGCGACCGTTAGGAGTAGATTTTTCCGTAGTAGCTAACTTAATTTTTGTAAGTATTATTTGCTTAGGATTATTGAGTATTTTCACCCTTTTTCAAAAGTATTATGTAAAAATATTAACGTGGGCATTAAATAATAAAGTATTGTTTTTAAGTGTTCCTGTTGCTATTGTTTTCTTCGGAATTAATATATGGAACAATACGGGTAAAGAGTTTATGCCTTCCTTAAACGAAGGTTCTTTTTTACTGATGCCAACCTCAATGCCACATGCGGGTATTGCAGAAAATAAGCGAGTTTTACAACAGTTAGATATTGCAGTTTCCACCATACCTGAAATTAAAACCGTTGTAGGTAAAGCGGGTAGAGTAGAAAGTGCTTTGGATCCTGCACCGCTATCTATGTATGAAAACATTATTATTTATAAACCAGAATATAAACTAGATAATAAAGGTAAGCGTTTAAAATTTAAGGTAAATGAAGATGGTTTATTTGAAATCACTTCAGGAGGTTTTATCACTTCAGGAACAAAAATAGAAACCTCAAATTTAATTGTTGATGAAGATGGTGAGTATTATCGTAACTGGCGAAAATCAATAAAAAATACTGATGATATTTGGCAAGAAATTGTACATGTAACCAAATTACCAGGAGTAACATCCGCACCTAAATTACAACCTATTGAAACCCGATTGGTAATGCTACAAACGGGTATGCGCGCACCAATGGGTATAAAGGTAAAAGGGCAAAATTTAAAGCAAATAGAAACTTTTGGAATTCAATTAGAGCAAATTTTAAAGGAAGTTGAAGGTGTTAAAAAAGAAGCCGTTTTTGCCGATAGGATTGTAGGGAAACCTTATTTGTTAATAGATATTGATCGTGAAAAAATTGCACAATATGGTTTAGCAATAGATGATGTGCAGTCAGTTTTAGAAGTTGCGGTTGGGGGTAAATTACTAACACAAACAGTAGAAGGTAGAGAGCGTTATGGCGTAAGAGTACGCTACCCACGTGAGTTGCGCACAAGCCCAACCGATTTAGAAAACATTTATGTACCTACCACAACAGGAAACCCTATTTTACTAAAAGATTTGGTAACTATACGTTATAAAAAAGGTCCGCAAATGATTAAAAGTGAGGATACTTTTTTAATTGGTTATGTATTGTTTGATAAACAAGCGGGTTTTGCAGAGGTAAACGTTGTAGAAACAGCTCAAAAAGTGATACAAAAAAACATTGATAGTGGTAAACTAACGGTGCCTAATGGTGTCACGTATCAATTTACGGGAACGTATGAAAACCAACTACGTGCCGAAAAAACCTTAGCAGTTGTAGTGCCTTTAGCATTGGTAATCATCTTTTTAATACTGTATTTTCAGTTTAAATCGGTTGCTACCTCATTAATGGTATTTACAGGTATTTTGGTTGCTTTTTCAGGAGGATTTATTATGATTGGTTTGTATAGTACGGATTGGTTTTTAAATTTTCAGGCATTTGGGATCGATTTCAGAGAAGTTTTTCAAATAAAAACCATCAATTTAAGTGTTGCCGTTTGGGTAGGTTTTATTGCTTTATTTGGTATTGCTACGGATGATGGAGTGGTTATGGCAACTTATTTAACCCAAACGTTTGATGAAAATACACCTAAAAGTAAACAAGAAATTAGAGCATCAGTAGTAGAAGCAGGTAAAAAAAGAATACGACCTTGTTTAATGACAACAGCCACCACAATTTTAGCATTGTTACCCATTTTAACCAGTACAGGTAGAGGTAGTGATATTATGATACCCATGGCAATACCCAGTTTTGGTGGCATGTTAGTAGCTTTAATTACGCTATTTGTAGTGCCAGTATTGTATAGTTGGAATAAAGAAATTAAACTAAAAGTGAAAAGTGGGAAGTGAAAAAATAAGAGAGACTTATGAGAAAAAGTATATTGAAAACTAAAAGTTATGCCTTTGCAATATTAATTGTAAAGCTATCTCAAACTTTAATAAAAATAGAAAAGGAGTTTGTTTTGAGTAAACAATTATTAAGGAGTGGTACTGCAATTGGAGCATTGATACGTGAAGCTGAGTTTGCACAAAGTAAACCTGATTTTGTACATAAAATGAGTATTTCATTAAAAGAAGCAAATGAAACCTTGTATTGGATAGATCTTTTAAAAGATACAGGATATATGAGTGCTGATTCGCATTTTAAACTGATAAAATTAAATAAAGAATTAGTAGCAATGTTGGTTAGTTCTATTAAAACAGTAAAATCTAAATTATAATGACAGTAATTAATTCAAATAAAAAAGTAGTGCATTTTTCTTTTAAAATAATATTTATTTTTCACTTTTCACTTTTCACTTTTCATTCTTATGGTCAAACTTTAGAACAATACATTGAAATTGCAAAAGCAAACAACGCTACATTAAAAGTAGAAAAATATGCATCAGAAATTATTCAAGAAAAAGTTAATGAAGTTGGGAATTTATCCAATACTAAATTTTCATTAGGTTATTTTGCTTTGCAACCAGAAACACGTGTAGGAGCTCAAAGCACTAAAATTGGAGTATCGCAAAACATCCCTTGGTTTGGTACATTAAAAGCTGAAAAAGATGTAGCAAGAGCAACGGTTAATTTGCAAAATTGCACAGTGGACTTATCAACAAAAGAAATAGAATTTCAAGTAAAACAAGCATACTATACTATTTATGAGCAATTGGCAACTACTCAAGTTTTAAAAGATAATAAGCTAATATTAAAAACCTATGAAAGTATGGCATTGTCCGCTCTAGAAAACAATAAAGCAACCATGAGTGATGTATTACGAATTAGGGTGCAAAAAAATGAACTACATAGTAAAATGTTTCAAAATATTAATAGTATTGACATGTTGAGTGGTAATTTTAATAGCTTATTACAGCAAGATAAAAATACGCTACTGTTTGTAGCAGATAGTTTAAATGTGTTAGATTTATTACAACAAGAAGTAACCGTAAAGGAGCATCCATTGCTGCAGCAGTTACAAGAAAAGAAAAACGTATATCAAGCACAAGAAAAGTTGATTAGTAAAGATGGTAAGCCTAAATTAGAAGTAGG
>CAZSQD010000139.1:0-6846 GCA_964608925.1 uncultured Kordia sp. | reverse complement strand
TAAACCACTTGCTACACCTATACAATATTCTGTACCACAATAGTTAGCAAACTTCTTTTCAAATTGCAAAACAGATGCTCCCAACACATAATGCCCTGAATCTAAAAAACCACTAAATTCCTGCTCAAACTCCTTTTTAAAACGTGTGTTTATTTTATGTAGGTCTAAAAATTTAATCATTTTACATTTAAATTTAAGCTTTTATAAACTTGTGTTTTCACCTCATAATTATTGGCCATAAAACTACGTGCACCACACGTTTCTTTCCAAAAAATAAGCCCTCTATTTAATACATTTCCACTATCTTCACTTGAAATATTGAAATCAAAATAACGCTTGTCAGTTTGGTATCTATTAATAATAAAATCATACAATAAATCTAAACTTCCAAGTATATTTTTATCTGTATTACCCGAAACATATTGCGGATGAATTGTTGTTTTAGTTAAAAAAATGGTAGAACCTGCTATTAGCTTATTATTTTGATATACATTTATTTGATGAATATTTTTAGGGAAAATTTGAGCTAATTTTTTAATTTCAGCTAAAGTATGTACTGGATTAACTTGATGTTTATTTTTCAAATTCGGAATTAAAATTTCGTTCCAAAAACCATCAAAATTAGTATCTATTCTTACTTCCAATCCATTTCTTAATGCTTTATTTATCCCCTCTCTCCTATTTTTTTGAAATTTTATTTGATACTGATAATCAATTACCATCAATACCTCTCTTTTTACTAATTTAGCATTTGCTTTAAATAAAAAATATTCCAATTCATCTGAAGGCATACTATTATAAAACGTAGGGATTGCTTTGATGTATAGCGTTTCTATCCCATTTATATTTAAAAATTTCAATAACGACTGAAACACCTCGAAAGTTGTTAATAACTTACTGTTTTCTTGCAAAACTAAACTACCATATGTTAATCCTTGATGTGAATACACTGTATTACCAACCACATTTATTGGCAATATGGCCATTAGCTTATCTCCTTTAAAACAGAGTAATGAATAGTCTGTAAACCGATCTTGATGATATTCCATAAAATCTCTGTGAAACAAAAAGGTAGCATTTTTAGCTGATGCTACAAAGGCATTCCAAATATCATAATCTTCAGTCGTGTATTTTCTTACGGTTATCAATTAAGTATGTTTAATTACTTTCGTAAAAATAGTGTTTTTTAATAGAACTATAAACGGATTATTTTCATATTTATTACCCGAGAAATCGAGTATCTATTTTCTTTGTATATTGTCACCTCAAATAACCCTCCTCGCCCCGCGATTAAAACTTAATTATGAAAAAAATAATCTTAACAAGCTGTCTTTTTATATTGGCAAACGTGACTAATGGTCAAAAATTACCTGTAAATACAAAATCTGGTAAAATTACCTTTATAAAAACAGTTGATGCTACTGGTTTGAGTGCTCAACAAATTTTTGATGTTGCTAAAAAATGGGGATCGGAAAAAAACTTAACCCTAAAATCAAATAAACTTAATGGTCAATTAGTGTATGATGCCGAGTTTGAAGTGAGCTATCCTGCCACAAAAAGTACTACAAAAATTAACGGGAGCATTCACTACAAATTTCAAATTGATACTAAAGAAGGTAAATATAGGTATGTGTTACTAGATTTCATACATACAGGAGCTCCTGAAGATGGTGGTGCTTTAGAAAACAAAGAACCTAATTGTAAATTTACTAATATTTCCTTACGTTCTTGGACCGTAGTAAAACAGAGTACAAACAAGCAAGCACTTAAAATTATTAAAAGCTTAACGGATAAAATAAAAGCCGAACAAAACGATCCTACTAAAAGTGATGATTGGTAAAAATTAATTTGAAAGACAATCTGTTGGGTTGGTTAGCAAATATAAATTACTTTCTTGAGGAGAAATATAGGGTATCCCCAAACCTAAGCCACGTAAAATAAATAGTACACCTATAAGTACTACAACTATTGGTATTATTTTTTGTATTTTATTACGAAAGGAAGCACCAAAGGCATCTTTTACATAAATAACAACACTTAACAAGGGTATTGTACCCAAACCAAACAAGGTCATGTATAAAATAGAATTTGGTAAATTTGGCATTGCTACAGCTCCTACTAATGCCATATAAATCATCCCACAGGGTAAAAACCCATTAAAAAACCCAATTAAAAATAATGCGTAATAAGATTCTTTTTTAAGATATAATCCCATTTTCATTTTAAGCTGGGTAAAAAAAAGTGTTATGGGACTTGATTTAAAGGTAATAAACTTTGTTATTTTAGGAAACACCACAAAAGCTATCATCAAAAATCCAATAGAAATTGATATTTTTTGCTGTAAACCTGCTAAAATTAATCCTTTACCTACCAAACCAAAAATTAACCCTAATAAACTATAAGTGGTTATCCTCCCTAAATGGTATAAAAAAACTTGTGTATGTTTTTTTGTTTTATTTGTTTTAGAAACAGGCAATATTAAAGCTATTGGCCCACACATACCTACGCAATGAAAACTTCCTAACAACCCTAATATTAACGCTGTGTATAACATTTTATAATGTTATTTCTTCTTTAAAAAGATACGCAGTATTATGGTGGGTAAAATCTACACTTATATCCCACCTACCATTAATTATATTCTTTTTAGGAAAAACCCATTGGTGTGAAAGTAATGATAATGGCATTTCAAAATCTAAATTATTATTTGATGGACGATAAAAAATAACTTTCCCTTCAATATCTTGAATGTGTAATTCTTCAGGAAAAGTAACTATTATATTTTCACCTAATGTAGTAATTTCAATAGTACCTTTTAGTTGTTTCAAATTATTAGTTTTATCAATTTCTTGCTGAAACAATAATTCTTGCTTATAATAATCCTCCACCACTAAATCATGACTGTATTTATTATTGGTAGACATTTTTACTACCATAAAAATAATAAAACTCATAAATAGTGCTATCGCAATTACAATACCTGTACCCCAGTTTATTTTCATCTTTAATTAAATTTACGTGGTCCTAAAAAGTTGGTTGATGTAGTTTCTATGAGTTTATCATGTGCATACACGCCTACTTTTATTTTTTCTCTATCTTTTGTAAGTAACTTACCTTTAATATATACAAACAAGGTTCCTTTTACAATATCTTGTTTGGGTATGTTTAATTCGGATATTCCTACTACTTCTACCGTACCTTCATGAGAAAGTAATTTAAATGTAATATCATCTATACTTTCAGTCGTTTTATTTACCAATTGATAACGGAAAACATTACTAATTACACCATCTGCTTTCTTTTCATACAACTGCCCTGATAGTTTTATTAAAGAAGCTTCTACATCATTACGTAAAAACAACATGATTGTCATTACTGCCATTAAAACAAATAATACTGCGGTATATGCTTTGTGGCGTGTAGTAAACGTAGAGGGTTCATTTTTTGCTATATTATCTTCAGATGCATAACGGATTAATCCTTTTGGCAGGTCTACTTTTTCCATCATAAAATCACAAGCATCAATACAAGCGGTACAATTTACGCACTCTAACTGCGTACCGTTACGTATGTCAATACCTGTTGGACAAACATCTACACATTGGTTACAATCTATACAATCTCCTTTACCTAAATCAGCTCTATCTTCATTTTTTCTGAACTTACTACGCCCTTCTGTACGTTCTCCACGTACATAATCATAAGCAACATTTATAGTTTTATCGTCTAACAAAACCCCTTGTAACCTACCGTACGGGCAAGCTATAATACATACTTGCTCTCTAAACCACGCAAATATAAAAAAGAATGCTGATGCAAAAATAAGGAGTTTCACTAAAATAGAAAGATCGTCCGTATAGCCTACTGAAATGTGTTGTAGTAACTCTTCTCCTCCTATAAAATAAGCTAAAAATATATTAGAAATAATGAATGATATTAAATAGAAAATAGCCCATTTTGAACCTTTTTTAATAATTTTATCTTTGTTCCAAGGCTGTTTGGCTAGTTTTATTTGTTTTCCTCTATCACCTTCTATTGCGTATTCTATTTTACGAAACACCATTTCTAAGAAAATAGTTTGCGGACATAACCACCCACAAAATATACGTCCAAAAATAACGGTAAACAAGATTACAAAAACCACCATGGTAATCATAGCAATTACTAACAAGTGAAAATCTTGAGGAAAAAATGGAAAACCGAAAATATTAAATTTCCTATCTATTACATTAAGTAAGAAAAATTGGTTGCCATTTATTTTTATAAACGGAAAAGCAAATAACAAGAGTAACAAAAAGTAACTTACCCAACTTCTATATTTATAAAAAATACCTACTGGCATTTTGGGGAATACCCATTTACGACTACCGTCTTCACTAATCGTGTTTATAGAATCTCTAAAAACATCCTTTTCAAACTTTTTATTCTTCATTATTGTGTTTTTATATACTATTAGCTTACCTACACAAAGATAAGCTTTCCTTTAAAAAGGATATGTAACTAAGGTTACACCATGTACCTATAAATTATTTTAGTAAAAAAAAAGAGATATTTAAATTCTTAAATATCTCTTTTTAATTTTGAGTTCTACACTACTTATTCTCCTTTCCATACTTCTCCTTCAGCAGCTTTTGCTCCTGACGGATTAGTACCCTGTAAAGATAATATATAACTTGAAACTTGCTGTATTTGTTGTGCTTTCAATCCTTTTTTAGCCCATGCTTCCATACCTTTGTTTGGACGACCACCTTTAGATATTGTTTTGAAAATATTTTTAACACCACCACCTAAAATCCATTTATCATCCGTTAAATTAGGTCCAATACTACCTCCTCCATCTGGTTTATGACAAACGGCACAGTTTTGTAAAAATGTTTCTTTTCCTGCATTTAAATCAGATGTTTCTGTTAACGCAACAACGCTACTAACATCTACATAATCTGGGGCTGTTTTTTTCCATTCTTCAAATTCTGCTTTTGCTACAGCAACCTCTGTATTGTATTCTTCTATTTGATTTAAATCATTCATACCAAAACGGATAGCATATATAATTGCAAAAATAATAGAAGCATAAAATAAATATACCCACCATGGTGGTAATACGTTATCTAACTCTCTAATACCATCGTAATTATGCGTTAACACAATTTCTTCTTCATCTTCAATTCTTTTAGCTTTTGTTAAGCTCCCTAACCATGATGACGTTGATGATGATGAATTTCCTTTTTTATTATCTGCAGCAAATGCCATGTAGTTAGCTTTATCTTCTGCTGTAACTACTTTTGCATTTGCATTTTGTAAAGCACTACGAGAGGCTTCAAAAACAACTATTGTTAATACCAATAGTAATAATGCTACAAATACTGCTGGGTTTTTAAGAAATGCAGGGACTTTACCTGAATCTACAAAATATTCTAATAATCCTGCTCCTGTAAAAAAGATTAATGGAGCCCTTAAATATGATGGAAAATTTTTCATTTTATTTTATTTTTTAATTATCAAATGGTAACTGACTTACTTTATCTATATATGTTTTTTTTGATTTAAATACCCACCAAGCAAGTATTACAAAAAAACTAAAAAAGATAAGTAGTGAAATCACAGGGTATATTTCTATACCCTCAATTGACTCCATATGTCCTTTTACAAATTTTAACATGATTTTTTATTTTTTTTCGCCTTTAATATCTGTTCCTAAACGTTGTAAGTACGCTATCAATGATATAATTTCTCTATCTTTTAACGGTACAAACGCATCTCCCATAGCTGCTTTTTCATCTTCAAAAGTAGCTTTAATATCATCATTTATTAACAAGTCATTTGCAATTGCAGTAGCTTGTTTGTTTACTGACTCATGTGCATTAGCTACTTCTGCTTCCGTATATGGAACTCCTAAAGTAATCATCGCATTCATTTTATCTTGCAATTGTGAATAATCTTTTTTGCTTCTTATTATCCATTGATAACGTGGCATAATTGATTTTTCTTCAATAGCTTGTGGATCATACATGTGGTTAAAGTGCCATACGTTTGATTTTTTACCACCTTCACGATGTAAGTCTGGTCCTGTACGTTTAGATCCCCATAAAAATGGATGATCATACACATATTCACCTGCTTTAGAGTACTCTCCATAACGTTCTACTTCAGAACGGAATGGTCTAATCATTTGTGAGTGACAACCTACACAACCTTCACGTATGTAAATATCTCTACCTTCCAACTCTAATGGTGTATATGGTTTTACACTACTAATGGTTGGTATGTTTGATTTTATTAAAATGGTTGGTATAATTTGAACCATACCACCTATTAAGATAGCAATAGTTGCTAAAATAGTTAACTGTACTGGTTTACGCTCTAACCAAGTATGAAAAGTTTCTCCTTTTCCTCTACCTTTTCCTAATACTGATAATGGTGCTGCTTCTGCTAACTCATCCGTAACTGCTTCACCAGATGCTATTGTTTTAATAACATTCCATAACATCACAAGTGCTCCTGTAATATACATAGTACCACCAATTGCACGCATCCAATACATAGGTTTAATTTCTACTAAAGTATCTACAAAACTATATACCAGAGTACCTTCTGCTGAAAATTGTTTCCACATTTCTGCTTGCACAAACCCTGCTACATACATTGGCAATGCATATAATATAATACCCAATGTACCTAACCAAAAATGCGTATTGGCTAATGTTAGTGAGTATAATTTTGTTTTAAATAATTTTGGTATTAAGTAATAAATCATACCAAAAGTTAAGAAACCATTCCACGCTAATGCACCTACGTGTACGTGAGCAATAATCCAATCGGTAAAGTGGGCAATGGCATTTACATTTT
>CAZSQD010000138.1:0-6888 GCA_964608925.1 uncultured Kordia sp. | reverse complement strand
TTTTAATGACTTCTAAATGATAATCTGTAGGCACTAAACCGTGTTCATGTGCATGCGACATCTCTGCTACAACTTCATCTCTGTTTTTTTTAGAACTCCATAAATTATGGTAATTAGTATCTATATAACTGTCTTTTAATAAGTATTTAGAGAATATAATTTCTTTATCCACTTGTTTATGTACCGAGTCAAATTGGATAACAATTTTTTTTATTTCAGCTGTTAACAGTACATTAATACTATCTTTCTTAGCTTTTTCTTTTAGAGAAATTTTATTAATTTCTTGTTTAACTTGAGCTTCTATTTTCATGTCTGCGTCTTTTTTAGCATTACAAGCTAAAATTAAAAAAGACAGTAAAATGGTGTATAATATTTTTTTCATAGTACTAATGTATAATATTTTATATCAAGATAAAAATTCTTTAATTAAATTTGGAGGATGAATAGTTGGTTTTACTTCAAACTCAAACCAATCTTGTAAATTAATTTCAAAACCTACACCGTTTAAATAATTGTGTAGTGCTTTATTGAGTCCGTCTTTATAAATATGGTGCTCTGCTCCCGTTAGGTCATTATGATACAAATCATTTTGTGCAAAACCTTCAAATTGAGGTCCTATAATTTCAATATCAAATTCCGATGGATTTTTTCCTATCGGGCTATGTATAGTGGTTGTAAATTGATGCCAAAAAGCAGATTGGATACAATTGTTTTCAAACAATTGCTTTACAATTTCTAAAGAGTCTATGGTTTCTTGATCCGTTTGTGTAGGGAAACCAAACATTAAATAGGCATGCACCATAATGTTATATTTAGAAAAAGCTGCCGTTACTCGTGCTACTTGTGCTATATCTACTCCTTTTTTTATCTTTTTTAATAATCTATCCGAAGCTACTTCCAAACCACCTGTTACCGCAATACATCCTGAACGTGCTAATAATTCACATAATTCTTCATTAAAAGTTTTTTCAAAACGGATGTTGGTCCACCAGGTAATATAAATTCGTTTTTCGATAAGTTTTTCAGCTAATGCACGTAACTTTTTGGCGGAGCAGCTTCATCTACAAAATGAAAACCTGTAGTGCCTGTTTCGGCAATAATACGTTCAATTTTAGTAATTAAATCGTCCGCAGTGGTGTTTTGATAGTTTCCAATATAGTCCAAATTTACATCACAAAAGGTGCATTGTTTCCAATAACAACCGTGGCTAATGGTGAGTTTATTCCATCGTCCATCACTCCATAAACGGTGCATGGGGTTCATGACATCTAAAAACGATAAATATTTATGCAGCGGTAAACCTTCATAACTAGGAGCTGGTAAGTTTTTATGATGAAAAATGGTATTGGGTAAACTATTTTTATAAACTACTTTTTCATTTTCTAAAATAAAAGTACGCTCTAATTTATTGATCTCTATTTTGTTTTCTAAAAATTCTGTAATGCGTAAAAGAGGTGCTTCGCCATCATCTAAACTAATAAAATCAACATATTTAAAAATACGAGGATCTACTAAACTTCGTAACTCGGTATTGCAATATCCGCCACCAAAAGCGACTTTTATGTTTGAGAATTGATTTTTTATTAACTGTGCACAACGCAATGCTGCAAATAAATTACCTGGAAACGGAATAGAAAAGCAGACTAATTTGGGTTCAAATTCATCTATTTTATCTACTAATAAATGTAATAATTCTATTTCAATTAAAGAAGGTTCATATTGCAAATATTCTTCAATTTCATTAAAACTACTTGCTGAAGTTGCTATTTGAGTGGCATAACGTGTAAAGGAAAAAAACTCATCAACATTGGCGTGTATAAAATCACCTAACTCTTCAATAAAAAGGGTTGCAAAATGTTTGGCTTTATCTAAAACTCCTAATTTACCAAATGCCCAACTTAAATTATCGTCTATTTTTTTTAACCGATGCCCAATAGGTAAAAAACCATGTTGTAAAATTTGATAGGCTGCGGTAACTTCTTGTTGTTGTAAATATTGAATTACAAAATCTACTTTATGTATGTACTCCTCCCGTTGTTGCCATACTAAAGGAAATTGAAAGCTATTGTTTTGTTGTGCCGTTTCAAATATTTTTGTAATAAAATTGGCGGTAAAAACAGTAGTAAACAGCTCAATACTTAAATCGGTTTGTGTTACGGGTACATTTTTAGTTTCTAAAAAACCTTTTAAATAACAGGTTGCAGGATACGTAGTGTTTAACTGCGTAAACGGTGGTGTAACTAAAAGTGTTTGTATGGGCATATTCAAGATTAAGTATGCAAAGATACAGTTATTTTAGGTTTCTATTTTAGTTGATTTTTTTATGTATGTTTACTTATGTGATATCTCACTAGCGTATTGAAATAACTTTTTAAAAACTTGACTTTGTCATTTTTTTCATCTACCTTGGCTTAACACACCAATAAACAACAACCTGTACTGAGCGGTTTGGTATTAAAACGATTGTTTATTTTAATATAGTTAGACATAATTATGAAAAATAAACTGCTCATACTTATAATTGGATTTTTGATAATTTCTTGCGGAACCAAAAAAACAAGAACTTCTCCATTAAAATTTGAAAATGGATGGTATTTTATCACAAAATCCAAAACAAATTCAAACCTTATCAAAAGTAGGTTTAAGGATTATTTTGTTAACATAGAGCCTAATCCAATTGTAAAGGCTTCTGATTACGCAAAAATCAAAATTGCAAAACAAAACTGGGGAGGAAAAGAAACTTCATTATTAGAATTAATTTATGATGGAGAAGAAATGAAAAAGTGGGCAGATGCAACAGAAAGAATGTCAAAGACAGGAGAAGAAGCTGTATTTGTATATAAAGACAAATTTATCTCAAGAGTTTCAGCATTTAGAAGAATGAATAATGGATATGCAGGGGTTTCTAATGACAACTTTAATGACCAAATTTTGCTTGAAATTATGGAGGGCATAAAAAAGTAACTGTCAGTAACAATACTTAATAAATAATCATAGATTTGGTGTTTATTTTTCAAAGCTTATATATATCGCCAAATCTTTTAATTTCCCCAAACAACCACAAAAAAATCACCTCTTCATACAATTATAAAGGAGGTGATTTTTATTTTTATTTACTGAGGGTTACTATTCTATATAGCCCATTTTTCGCATCCAATCATCATTAAACATTTTACCTACGTAACGGCTACCGTGATCATGAAACAGCACCACAACTACATCTTCTTTTGTAAAGTGTTCTTTTAATTGCAACACTCCTTTTATAGCCGCTCCTGCACTGTTACCTAAAAACATCCCTTCTTCCTTTGCCAAACGCTGTGTGTACACCGCCGCATCTTTATCAGTTACTTTGGTAAAGCCATCAATAATATCAAAATCTACATTTTTAGGTAAAATATCTTCTCCAATACCTTCCGTTACATACGGGTAAATTTCATTTTCGTCAAAAATACCTGTTTCATGGTATTTTTTAAATACACTACCGTACGTATCTATTCCCCATATTTTAATATTTGGATTTTGCTCTTTTAAATATTTACCTACACCGCTTATTGTACCACCTGTGCCTACACCTACTACAAAGTGTGTAATTTTACCCTCAGTTTGTTTCCAAATTTCAGGCCCTGTACTTTGGTAATGCGCTTTTGCATTACTAGGGTTATCATATTGGTTTACATACCAAGAATTCGGGGTTTCTTTAGCTAAACGTTTAGAAACCGAATAATAACTACGTGGATCTTCTGGTTCTACTGCTGTTGGGCAAACCACAACCTCAGCTCCGTGAGCACGCATAATATCTACTTTTTCTTTACTTTGCTTATCTGCCATTACAAAAATACATTTGTATCCTTTTACAATAGCGGCTAATGCCAATCCTAAACCTGTATTTCCTGAAGTCCCTTCAATTATAGTGCCTCCTGGTTTTAAACGACCGTCCGCTTCTGCATCTTCAATCATTTGCAATGCCATACGGTCTTTTACCGAGTTTCCTGGGTTAAAAGTTTCGTATTTTGACAATACCAAACACGGTAAGCTTTCCGTTAATTTATTTAATTTTACTAAAGGTGTATTACCAATAGTTTCAAGTATATTTTTTGCGTATTTCATGAATTGTTATTTTTCTGTTTGCAAAAATAAGTTTTTTTAAACAAAGAGATTCTATCAAAAAATAAAAATCTGAATTTGTAAAATTACTCAAACCGTATTGCTTTTACAGGAGATATTTTTGTAATAATTACTGACGGGATTAATAACAGCAAAAAGCAAATTACAAATGTGCCTACATTTAGCACTATAATATACCATAAGTTAAGATAAACAGGCACTTCCGTTACGTAATAAGTAGCTGGATTTAAAGGGAAAAACTTAAAGTGTTTTTGTGCAAACAACAGTCCTAAACCAATTAAATTACCCCAAAACAAACCAATTAACACAATGTATGATGCGTTGTATAAAAATATTTTACGAATACTCCAATTATGACTTCCCAATGCTTTTAAAACACCAATGAGTTTTGTTTTTTCTAAAATTAAAACCAATAACATCACACTCATATTAATAACCGAAATAAAAATCATGATGGCTATAATGGCATACGTATTAAAATCAAATATTTTTATCCATTCAAAAATGGTGTAGTATTTTTCGGCAATGGTTTGCACGTTTAAAAAGGAGCTGGTTTTTTCATAAATTTCTGCACCTTTTTCTTCTAAGGTATCAAATTTATTTAAAAACACTTCAAAATTACCCACTTGCGTATAGTTTCCATTTTTAGCTTTTTGCCATTTGTTCATGCGCTGTATGTGCCTAATATCTCCTACAATAATGGTTTTATCAAAATCCTGAAACCCTGAATTATACAAACCTACAATAGTGAAATTTCTACGATTAGGGAGTAGATTTAAGTCTTGCTTTGGAAAATGAACTACTATTTTTTCATTCACTTTAAACCCTAAACGTTGTGCTAAATACGTTGATATTAGCAATTCATTATTTTCCTTTTTACCTTTTACATTGGGTAACTTACCACTTACCAAAAACTCTTGAAAATATTGCCAATCATAGTCAGCTCCTACTCCTTTTAAATTTACACCTTCAAAGTCAGTTTTGGTACGTATTACCCCACCCTTATTAGCTACTGCTTGCACATGACTTACACCTGAAACAGTTTTAAAATTTGGGTAAAAATCTTGTTGTATAGCTATTGGATTTGCTGATAAGTTAGATCTATTATTATCGTATTTTGAGATGATAACATGCCCGTTAAAGGCGGCTACTTTTTCTTGAATTTTATGCTGCAACCCAATACTTGTTGCTACCGAAACTAGCATCATAACCATACCAATTGCAATTGCAAGCACTGCAATTTTTATTATTGGCGAAGATATAGTACTTTTATACTGTTTAGCAGCAATGATGCGTTTGGCTATAAATAATTCAAAATTCAATGTGTAAATTTATTTTAATGAACTTCAAAAATACGTTTTTAATCGTTTTTATTTGCTTTTTTTCAATAGTAAGTTGTCAATCAAAAAAAAAGTCGGTAACTGACAGTACAAAAACAATTAAAAATACAAATATTGATTTAAAAATTAGCGTGGGGGCAAACCAAACACAACAATACTTAGCATTACTAAAAAACAAAAATATAGGCGTTGTTGCCAATCAGACCTCGGTAATATTTAAGAAAAAAGAACATAAAAAGAAGAGCATAGAAAAAAGCAATTATACGCATTTAGTAGATAGTCTACTTTCATTAAACATTAACATTAAAAAGGTATTTGCCCCAGAACACGGTTTTAGAGGTAAGGCGGATGCTGGCGAGTATATTGCTAACGGTAAAGACACTAAAACGGGGATTGACATTATTTCTATCTACGGAAAAAATAAAAAACCTTTCCCAAAACAATTGGCAAATATTGATTTAATGATTTTTGACATACAAGATGTAGGGGCTCGTTTTTACACCTATATTTCTTCTTTACATTATGTTATGGAAGCGTGTGCAGAACAAAACATACCGTTACTTATTTTAGACCGTCCCAACCCTAACGGACATTATATTGACGGACCTATTTTAGAAATGCAACACAAAAGTTTTGTAGGCATGCACCCTATACCTGTTGTACATGGAATGACGATTGCCGAATATGCGCAAATGATAAACGGACAAAAATGGTTAAAAAATGGTGTGCAATGTGAAATTACAATCGTAAAATGTAAAAATTACACCAAAACAAAAAGTTATGATTTACCTATAAAACCTTCTCCTAATTTACCCAACGCAAAAGCCATAAACCTATATCCAAGCTTGTGTTTTTTTGAAGGTACAAAAGTAAGTGCTGGTCGTGGTACGGAGATGCAATTTCAAATTTACGGCGCTCCATTTTTACCAAAAACGGAATTTTCATTTACTCCAAAACCTAATGAAGGTGCAAAATACCCAAAACATAAAAACAAAATTTGTTACGGTGAAGATTTAAGAAATACTGAAAAATTAAGTCAAATTAATCTTGAATGGTTAATTTCAGCTTATCAAAATACTAAAGATAAAAATGCATTTTTTAACGCTTTTTTTACCAAATTAGCGGGTACAAAAAAACTGCAACAACAAATTGAAAGTGAGCTTACTGAAAAAGAAATTAGAAACTCTTGGAAAAAAGGTTTAGCTAATTATGAGGTGATGCGTAAAAGGTATTTATTGTATTAAAATTGGTTACTATCTATATTTAGAATTAGGAATAAAATTATTATTAATTTACCATTTGAGCAACTATCTATTTTTAAAAGCTCCGTCTTTAACTCTAATAGGTTTAGTTTTGACTTATAAAACCCTATAATTTTAGAATTATTTACCATATTAAAATCAATACCAAATAAGGAATCAAG
>CAZSQD010000137.1:0-6935 GCA_964608925.1 uncultured Kordia sp. | reverse complement strand
TAAATTTGTATGATGTGTATAATTTCTATATTGTGATAAAAATGTTGTAACTTTATTATATTACTTTATTAAATTACAGATGAAATTTGTATATTTGGTAGTTACATACCATTGCATTTGTTTCGTATTTGTATTGAAATTTACAAGCTAGATACGGGTCGCGCAGCCAAATAAATAGCTACAGGGCTATATTTTTTTTTCTACTTTTAAAATTTCAGCAACGGCTTCTTGGTATACCTTTACGTTTTTGGCTTTTTTAATTTTCTTATACGTTTTCTGTGGATTTGAAAACGATTGCGAAAAATATTCCCAAAAACCTAACATTTTCATTTTAATAGGTGTTGGTCCTGATAACGCTTCGTCATACGCTGTAAAAATAGTATTGTGAAATTCGGCAAATATTTCCCATCTATTTTCTGGGTATTCCGTAGTGTTGGCTTTTATCATATTGGGTAAAAACGGATCTGCAATTAACCCTCTGCCAATCATCCAATGGTCAATTTTAGGAAAGCGTTCTTGCATTTTTTGAAAACCTGCTACTGTAGTAATATCGCCATTGTAATACACTTTATGTTTTGTGTTTTCTAATACTTTTTCAAAAGCATCTAAGTTTACACCGCCTTTATACAACTGCTTGCCTATACGCGCATGTATGGCTATGTTTTTAAGTGGATATTGATCTAAAACAGATAAGGTTTCTATAATTTCTTCAGGATTTTCATACCCTAATCGCATTTTCATAGATACCGTTACATCGGTTTCTTGATGTACACGTTTTAAAATTTCATCAATTTTTTGTGGTTGGCAAATTAAACCAGATCCCATCCCACGTTTGGTAACCATTGGATAAGGGCAACCTAAATTCCAATTTAACTCCGTATAACCTAAACTTTGTATGTATTTAACCACAAACAGAAACTCATCAGCATCATTAGTCATTACTTGTGGTATCAATTCAGGTACTGTATTGTTTTCTACTTGTAAATCACGCTGATAAGAATTTTTTATCACCATTTTACCGTTTAATCTAATATAGGGTGCATAAAACGTGTCAATACCTCCAAAATACTGATTAAATGCATTACGGAACCTGAAATCGGTAAAACCTTGCAAGGGTGATGATAGTAAGGTGATGTTGTTCATACTGCAAATATAAAAACCTTTTTGGGCTTATCAAGTTTCATGACTGACTTTTTGATAATAATAATAATAATAATAAACTTCCGGACACCTACGTCAAGAAGGCAATCGACTATACCATTAAAACGATCAGTCACTTTTTTAGGTTTAATATTGTCTTATCAATATTAAGTATTGTAAATTTGCACTTTTAAAAATTTATAATTATGAATTTATTACAGCGTACAGGTTTTTATTTAATTGGTTTGGCTTTAGGTAGTGTGGTCGTAGCTTTTGTATGGTCAAAAAAGAAAACTTCTTTTTGCTATTTACCTAATTGTAGAGCTTTAAAGAATATTCGCCTTAAAAAACGTGAATTTTCCCCTACTGTACAGCAATTAATTGATAATAAAAAATTAGATACCGCAGCAATTACTTATACGTATTTGGAAGGTAGTATCAATTTTTCTAAAAGTAAAACCAAATTAAAATCGTGTAAACAATATTATATTGATAGTGATTTTAACAACAAAACTTACGAGTTTTTAATTGAAAACTGTGATAGTATTGCTACCGTTAAAAATGTCGTGATAAAATAGAACGGACCTAAAATAAGGTATATAGTGTCGTTATAATGATTCCTTTACCATCTGCTACGGGTAAGGATAGTAGTTTTTGTACTGCTTTTACTTGAAAATTAAATGGAGGTGCTACTACATCCAAACCACTTTGTTTTTTTAATCGGATTCCCTGCCCAGAAATAATATCTTTATTAGGTGTAAAATCACCTGTTGGCACATGCTCTGTTAAAATTACATATTTAAATGCAGTCAATTTATCAAGTACTTGTTGCACTTCATTGTTTGATAAATGCTGTAATACTTGCCTTACTATTGCACAGTTTCCAGTAGGTAATTTAGCGGTTGCAATATCCAAGCAATGAAATTCTAAATTTGCCGCCTTAAATTGTTCTTTATTATATTCAATGAGTTGCGCTACAATATCTACCGCATTATATATTTGGGTATATTTTACCAATTGCTTTCCTACATTAAAATCACCACAACCCAAATCACATACGTTAAGTTTGCTTTTAAAAGATTTTAAAAATGTTTTTAAAACCGCTATATACGGGTCTACTATTTCAGGATGATGTGATCCATAACCCGAATAAAAATTAGCCCCTTCACCACCCCAAAGATGGTTTTCATAAACCTGTTCCATAGCCGCTTTAGTTGGCCACGGTTTTTTTGTTTTATTCATGATAACTCATTTTTCTAATCAAATTTTTGCTTTCCTTCTTTTACTCTAAAACAACGTTCTTTACCTAAATACAATGGGTTTCCTTGTTTTTCTGACCAAAACCCATCCAATATATCTTTAGTTATACAACGGTATACTACTGTGCCTTTATATACCGTTTTATCTGCTCCTTGATATTGAAAATTAATGACCAAAATATTGTCCCTAAAAAAGCCTGCACCTATTTGTTCTTGCTCATTATTAATGAGCCATTTGGCAAGTATTCTATTATTGATATCTAAACTCAATGTTAGCGTTCCGCTATACTTAATTTTAGTATCTTCTTGGTTTTTTCCAATAATACTGTAGGTTCCTATGAGGTCTTTTATCGTCATTTTTGGGTACTCATTTATTTTATGATACAAAAAGGAGGTATTACCATATTCATTTACCTTGTGGGGCTAAAGGTATAAATATAGTGTAAGCCTTTATTTTAATAGCCCTTAAAATTAATTTGATAAGAAGTATTACGTCCTTTCCCTAATAGTTTTAAAACACCTATTTCAAGTAAATTTTGTAAATCACGTGTAGCCGTAGCTTTAGAAGTTTTAGTAATACCAATATATTTTTTGGCAGTAATACCCCCTTCAAAACCTTCATGACCCTCTTCTAACATTCTTTTAATTACTTTAAGTTGTCTATCATTAAGTTTAGATTTAAAGCTACCTAATAGCTTTGTTTTATTTAGCGTAAAATCAATAATAGATTCTGATAAATCTAACGCATTTAAAATTACATCTATAAAATAATGAAGCCATGGCGTTATATCATTACTCCTTTGTCCGTTTTCTAAAGCTTTATAATATTGTTTTTTTTCTTTTTCAATACTACTAGACAGACTTATTAATAAAGGACTATTTATAGTTTGTAAAAGTGCTTTTTCAGCAATAGCTCTCCCTATTCTACCATTACCATCTTCAAAAGGATGAATCGTTTCAAAATATAAATGTGCTATTGCAGCTCTAATTGCAGCATGTTTTATTGTTTTTTTTCCCTTAGGAGAAGAATTATTAAACCACGTAATAAATTGATCCATTTCTTTAGGTACACTTTTAGAGTCAGGTGCTTCAAAATGAATTTTTTCCTTCCCCATGGCACCAGAAATTACTTGCATAGGTTCTTGATGAGTTCTCCAAGCACCAACTTTAATACTCTTTTCGTGTTGTAATAATTGATTATGCCAATTAAATATTATTTTTTTAGTAAGTTTATCCTCAAAAGTATTTTGAATATTAGTTACTAATTCACCAATTCCTTTTGCTTTAATATCAGTTACATTCTCATGTGAAGTATTTATATTAAGGTTATTTCTTACAGAAGATACCACATCCTTTCTACTTAAGTACTCTCCTTCTATTTCTGAGGTTTTGATAGCTTCAGTTACCAGAAAATTAATTAAAGTTTGTGTATGAGATATTTTAGATAACCCTTTTGTAACCCCTTGAATTCTACCTGTTTTTTCAGCAAATAGATATAGCTTATCCTCTAATTCCGCTATATTATAAGAAAAATTTGTCCAATCTTTTTGTTGCCAGTTATATTTCATGAGCCGATTAAATACATTATTCGGCTCAAATATAACTAAAAAATGAGTTGATTACAAATTTTAATCGGCTCATATGATCTTGTAGTAACTATCATGGTCATATAAATATAGGGAGCGCTAAATAGAAATATTATTTTATAGTCTTCAAATATTGAAATATTAATCCCAGTTTTTTGGAGATAAAATTAGCATTATATGTAATTAAAAACTTACCAATCATACAATCCATCTCGATTGATAAAATTTTTAAAACTATAATTCATTTCTTTTATAGCTCTCAAACTCATCTTTGGTAATGATAAAATCCTCTTTGTATTCATCATTTTGAACTTCAATTGGCAATGCTTGAAAAATCTTCCATCATAAAGGTTTTACTTTTTCAATAAATTCATTTTAACCTATCAACTCTTTGAAATGCTCGTATATCATTACCATAGCTAAAGTATCTAATTCACAAAAGTGCTAAGGCAGATAAAAGTCACCTTTTTACAACCTCCTAAAAGGGGATTAAACGTCTAATACTGTAATAAATTCACCAATAACTTTTAGTTCGCTTATTTCATTTTCATCTAATATGATGTCTTCAAATTTAGAATCAAATGAAAGAGGTTTTAAGGTTATTGATTTATGAGACCAACTTTCTTCTGACATGTTTTTTTCACTGTGATATGATTTAATTGTTAATCCAGAACCAAAGTCTAAATCTTGAATATTGTAATGTTCAACTAGTACAATTTTTCCTTCTCTACTTCCTCCAGGGTCTTTTTTAAATAAACACCAAGAACCATTTTCAATCTTTTTATTCATTGATTCACCGATAATTTGGCAAACAAAATAGTCTTTTCTTGCAGAAATATTAATTGGTAATTCTACCCATTCATAATCTTCATATTCAGTCTGAATTTGTAAATCACTAAAACCGCCAGCAGCATAGATATCAAATATAGGAACTGCATTTACATAAGGTTTAACATCTGTAAAAGGTAAAATTCTTAATTTACTTTCCGATTTATAGGAAGAAATGTGTTCTTTAAAATATTCTCGTAAATTCTTGTCGCAAGCATAGATATAAACACCTTTAATACCCAAGGCCAAGAATACCCTGCAACTAATCTACATAAACCATATTTTTCTTCTTTGATAGTTAATTGTTCATACATATCTTTCATCGAATCAAAAACAACTACATCATACTTTTTAGGGGTATAAAAGGTTTTGTTCCCCCGTTTAATATTTAGTAAATCATCTACAAATTTGATGTAATCATTTCCTCCATTAGAACGCATTTGAGATTTAAGTTCTATTTCAATCGTGTTAGGCTCATTTAATAATTTGTCAAAATGAGATGAAGGAATGTCTGATGGTTTAACTGATTGTGCTGAATCGTAAAAGAATATTTGATTTGTACTATTTGCAATTATCCAATCTAATTCAGTTCCAGTATTATCTAAGCCAAGTTTTTGATTGTTTTTCTTGAAAACTCCCATCCATCCAATATTTTTATATTGTCTTAAACGATGTGCTTCATCAATAATTAGTAAATCGTACTTTTTCTTGAAAGTATTTGAAGGACTAATTATCATTGATGATTTTAATTCTGGTATTTTTCTAAATACATTTTGCAAAGTCTTTCGTAAAGAACTCATTGCTACAACAAATCCAATTTCTGCTTTTGGGTATTTAATTTTATATGCTCGTATTAGATTGATTTCTTGAATTTCATTATCACTAAAATCATCCATATTAGTGTCAGAAACATCAGAGCCAAGCAGTTTTATTAAATATGTTGCGAGAATTGTTTTTCCTGTTCCAGCACTTCCTTTAATGAAAATTTTACTAGATTTTTTCTCTGTTAGAGCTTCAATAATTTCTAGAACAGAATTATATTGATCTTCATTAAGTGATTTGTATGGGGAGTATTTAAATAGCTCTGTGTTTTCTATTTCTTCTAAAGATTTACTGACAATCTTATTTTCAATCAGTTTGCCCCAAATATCCTTGAATAGGTTTTTATATAAGTCTTGTTGGTAATAATTATGATTGATTAATCCGTGATTTCCGTTTTGTAATTCATAAGTACCTTCTGACGAAATGTATTGAATCAATTTTGATTCGATATCAAGGGTCGCAGATTTATTGAATTTATCAGAACCAATTATTGATATTTGATTGAATGCATTAGCTTTTTTAGGATTTGCTAAATGGTTTTTAATTCGATTTGAAAAATTCGTTGATTCACCAACATAAGCAACTCGTTTTCCTTCGTTTTGCATGAAGTAGACTAAAGGCCATTGGTTTTTCACCCAAGGGTTTTCATTTATTATATCTAACGATTTTTTACTGAAATCATATCGTTCAAAAACTTCTACTGATAAGTCAAAGGATAAATTCATAGCTCATTATACTTTTTAGCAGTTCCTTTTGCTTTATCAATTGGATATTTTTCTCCGTTGCTTTTTATTTTGTCAAGGACTATCTGTTTTACGTCAAAATCATATTTGTCTGCAAGTAAAAAAGCATAAGCAAAAACGTCTGCTAATTCTTCTTTAACTTTTTCGATTTTAGCATCTTCTGCTTTTTTCCATAAAAACTCTTCAAGTAACTCACTTGATTCAATATTGATAGCTAATGCTAAGTCTTTAGGGTTATGAAATTGCTCCCAATCACGCTCATTTCTGAATTTGATTAATTCTTCTGTGATTTGTCTAATGTCATTCATAAAATTAAGTTTTAGAGAACTTCTATTATACGTTTTATTAAGTCTCTAAAAATATAAAATAAATCTAAATTATCACCTATTTACCAATACAAAAATTCGCAAAGATGTTTCCTAATAAATCTTCTGTAGTAACTTCTCCAGTAATGAGTCCTAAATGGTGTAACGCTTCACGGATATCAATAACAAACAGATCGGAACTAATTTGGAGGTCAATACCATTTTGCACTTCCTTAATTGCCGTTAATGCAT
>CAZSQD010000136.1:0-6941 GCA_964608925.1 uncultured Kordia sp. | reverse complement strand
ACGATAATAAAAATTTCTTTTTATTAGGAAAGGTTACTCGTAAATTAAAATTAGCTTTTTCAAAATCAGGAAATAACTGCGTGCTGTACTCCTTTTTTTTCAATAACTCATAATCGTCCGTATGTACGGATGTTGCTAAGGTATTACTATACACTGCAAACTCATATTTTAAATTACTCAGCCCTTTATTGTATAACTCTTGTGATAGCAATAAATTTATTTGTTTTGTTGATAGGCGTTTATGTATTGGGGCTTTACCTGCCAACTGTGTATATAAATTTTCTAACTGTAATTTGTTGTATTCTGGTAGTTGATTTACACGTTCTATACGCTCTTGCAAGGTTATTTTATTATTATCTAAACCCAACTCATCAAAAAAAGTGGTTTCACTTTTACCATAATACCGTTTTACCGTAATTTCTTCGATTTCATCTGCTTCAAAAAACTTACCCGAAAGATTGTAATTTTCCTCAATTACACCGCTTCTAAATAAAAAAGTTTCATTTGTTTTTGCATCTTTTTGTACTAAAAATAGTTCTGAAATTACTGTTTGATTGGGTAATTGCCCTAAACTATCTATCAATTTTTGTAATTTATAAAAGTAGGCTTTCTTTTCTTGCTTTTGTATTTTGTAAGATACGTTACCTAATACTTCTTGTATACTTAATGAAAATTGTTCGTCTTTATTTTGTACAGTTGTATTAATCCAGTAACTCTGTACAAAGATAATACCTATGAGTGATAAACTCATTAGTGCAACTAATGCTACAAACATTTTTTTTTTCATATTTATTATCCGCGCAGGCGGGTATCTACTTTAATACTATTTTTGATGCCGAAATGGCTTATACCAATTTAATTGTGCATTTTGAAATTTAATTGGTATTAGTACTCCGTGATTCAAAAATATTGGTTTTTATGATGGTAGTAGTTGGCTTTAACCAAAACTTAACAATTTTGTTGGATTTTTATTTTTTGAAGGCTTGTTTATAATCAAATTATGAATTCGTTTCACCTCTTGCTTGGTTTCTTTTAAATCAATATTATAAATTACATAATCTGATTGTTTTATTTTTTGTTCATCAGATAGCTGATTATCAATCCTACTCTTAACTTGTTTTTCTGAGGTTCCGTCACGCAAAACTACTCTATTAATACGTTCTTCCAACGGTGCGGTTACGGTTATAACCACATCACAATGTGTATGTCCTCCTGTTTCAAATAAAATAGCGGACTCCTTAATTACATACGGTTTATCTTGCTTTTTATACCATTGCATAAAATCAATAGCTACCGCAGGGTGTACAATTGCATTTAATTGTGCTAATTTTTTTTTGTTATTAAATA
Organism: uncultured Kordia sp.; assembly: GCA_964608925.1. Lineage (GTDB taxonomy): Bacteria > Bacteroidota > Bacteroidia > Flavobacteriales > Flavobacteriaceae. The sequence goes on along the minus strand of CAZSQD010000136.1, from coordinate 5,594 downwards.
CTTGATGAGAAATATAAGATCTATTTAATTTACCCTCCACATACGCTTCATTACCTAATAATTCTTTTATTTTTTGTATTAATTTTTCATTGCTTATCATTAATTGTTTTGCTTCAATATCCGAAACATAAATAGGCACTCCTAATTTATAAAACAATTTAGCTACTGTGGTTTTCCCACTACCTATACCTCCTGTTAAACCTACTATCATTTATTTAAAACTAAAAAAGTTACTGATTTTTTTAATAACCTTACATTTTTCATTCCCGCTGGAATATTTTTCAATTCAACAGCTAATGCTGTTTTATTTTCTAAATTACTACAATTTACCGTTAATAAAAAATGTTGTGGTTGATAGGTTTCAAATACTGATAATGGCGACTGAAATTGCACATGTATTTGCTTCGGAAAAATAGAAACTTCGGTATTTTCTGGAACATTAATTAATTGTATTGGTACTAAAAAATCTCCTTGTGTATAACGCTCTACATCATATTGATAGCTTATTTTTTTCTCCGAAACTTGTAAAACCTCCGCAGGTAATAGTAGTGAAACCTCTCCAGATACCGCTGTTGTCCTATTTTTAAACAATAAGCTATCCGTTTTTATGAATTTAATATTTTTAATTTCTTTTTGATGGCCATATATTAATACGGAATCTGGTTGCAGTGTCTGTTTTGTTATTCCGTAACCCAATTTAGGAACTACTTTTATATGGTGTTGCACCTTTACTTTTTTATGCTCTAATTTAAATTGTGTATATGCTATTGTACTTGGAGTTACATTTACTACCAATATATTTTTAGGTAATATTTGTTTAAATAAATATTGATTTTGTTGCCAATTCCAATTGGTTTTAAAGTCGTTTACAGGAATTGTATATACTACATTTTTTAATTGACTACTCCATAATGAAAACCCTGATCCTTGTATTTTTACAGTTAAAATGGTGTCTTTACATTTTACCAAATGACCAGGAGTTATTTTGGAAAAAACAATTTTAACAGGTATGGTTTTAACGTACTCTTTTGATAGGTTTGTAATAAACCACATTAACAATGACACTAAAAGTGCGGGTATAAAAAAGCGAAATCTTTTTTGCTGAAAAAAAGAAAGTATTGTTTTGTAGTTCATGCTATAAAAATACTATTTTTATAACTGGTAATCTTAATTATCAAAAAATAAATACGGAAATGCCTTTTGTGGTTTTTGATGTAATACCGCTATTTTAAAAGTAGCTACTAAAAAACCTATTCCATAGCCGAAAAACTGAATAAACGTAGCAATTAATGCTTGTAAGCCAATTAAAATACTCTTGTTTTTTATAGTGGCATCAATAAATAAGACCGCTAAGTACAGCCCTAAAAGTTGTATAAAAATAGGGAACCCAAAAAACAAAGATACTATTGCAAATAACACACCTACAACAAATACGGTAGGAAACCAATACGTTATTTTAGCAGTTTCTGGATGCCAACTGTTTAGTATTGGACGGCATTTTCCAAATTTTTGTACTTGCTGATAAAATTTTTTCCATGAAATACGCCGCTTATGATATACATAGGCTTTGAATATAAATTGGGTTTCAAAACCTAATTTCCATAATCGTATGGTTAAATCAGGATCTTCCCCTGGGTGAATGTTTCCGAAACCTTGAGTAGCTTTAAATGCTTTTTGTGACAAGCCCATATTAAAACTACGGGGTTGAAATTTATCAACACTTTTTTCACTACCACGAATGCCTCCTGTTGTTAAAAAAGAAGTCATTACATAATTAATAGCTTTTTGTACGTTGCTAAAACTTTCATGTGCTGCATCTGGACCACCAAAACAATCAACATCTGTTTTTTGTAATGCGTTTTTTACTTCTACAAGGTATTGTGAAGGTAAAATACAATCTGAATCTAATATTAAAAAGTAGTTTCCTTTAGCTTTTCGCATACCATAATTACGAGAATCTCCAGGTCCTGAATTTGGTTTTTCGTAATAACTAATATCTAAATTATGTGCATATTTTCCAATTACTTCTTTAGATGACATGGTAGATCCGTCTTCTACAACAACTACCTCAAACGGTTCTGTAAATGTTTGTTTTGTCAAGCTTTGTAGTAATTCGTCTATTTCATCTGGACGATTATAAACAGGTATTATAAATGAAAAATTTAATTGCATTACACAAATGTACAAAATGGTTGGAGTGATGGGAAGTTTAAACGTAGAAAGTTTAAAAAGTTAGCAGTATGTTTAAACTTGATAGTGAAAAAATTATTTCACAGAGAAACACAAAAAATCACAGAGGAAAAAAGTATTCAGTAAGCTGTAGCCGTTTACAGGAAAACTAAGCTATTTTTAAAACGAAACACCTTCTTTACAAAGATTTTTTTTTTGATAATTTATCTCCTCAATATTAACAACCACAACCTTTACTCCCACAAGATTTTTTATCTTTTTTAGGAAAAAATTGCTGATATAACACGCGTAACGCGAGAAAAACAGCAATACAAACAGCTATAGATTGTATTATTTGCATTTTTATTTTAAAAATTGATATGCTATTAAAGCACTAAGATACGCTAAAATTGTCATACTTACCATTTGTATAATAGGCCATTTCCAACCATTGGTTTCTCTTTTAACTATTGCTAATGTACCCATACATTGCATTGCAAAAGCATAAAAAAGCAATAAGGAAACACCTGTTGCTAGTGTAAATACTGGTGTTATGCCATCCGCATGTACTTCTTTTTTCATCTTTTCTTTTAAAGTTGATTCATCTTCAACACCTACACTATAAATTGTTGCCAATGTACCCACAAACACTTCACGTGCTGCAAAAGAGGTTATTAATGCAATGCCCATTTTCCAGTCATAACCCAATGGTTTTATTGTAGGTTCAATAAATTTACCAAATTTACCAATGTAAGAATGCTCTAATTTATACGATGCAATTTTAGTATCTAACGCTCCTTTACCTATGTTTTGGTATTGCTGGGTCACAATGGTTTCGGCATTTTTAAAATCATCTCCTGGTCCAAAAGAAGCTAACACCCAAAGTAATACCGAAATGGCTAAAATTATTTTACCTGCTTCAAAAACAAAAGATTTCGTTTTTTCTAATACATGCAACGCTACATTTTTAAATAACGGCAACTTGTAATTAGGCATTTCAATAATAAATTGTGAATTGGATTCAATCTTCAATACTTTATTTAATATATATGCCGAAATTATTGCTGTTGCAAATCCTAAAATATATAATGCCATTAACACCAATGCCTGTGTATTTATACCTAATAAAGATTTATCATTAGGTATTACTAAACTAATAATAATAGCGTAAACAGGTAAGCGCGCCGCACAAGTGGTAAATGGCGTAACCAAAATGGTAATTAAACGCTCTTTCCAGCTTTCCATGTTTCGGGTAGCCATTATTGCAGGTATTGCACATGCAGTTCCTGAAATTAATGGCACTACGCTTTTACCACTCAATCCAAATTTTCGCATAATTTTATCCATTAAAAACACCACTCTACTCATGTAGCCTGTTTCTTCTAAAATGGATAAAAACAGGAACAGAAAGGCTATTTGTGGTACAAAAATAACAATACCACCAATACCCGGTATAATACCTTCAGTTAACAGGTTGGTGAAAATTCCTGGAGAAAGTATTGTTTTTGTTTTTTCACTTAACATTGCAAAAAAAGTATCTATCAATTCCATTGGATATTCCGACCATGAAAATAACGCTTGAAAAATATTAAATAGAATAAAAAAGAAAATCACATACCCAAAAATACGATGTGTTAAAATAGAGTCTAATATTGCTCTTACTCCTATATTTTTATTTTTAGCTACAGTATAACTATCTTTTAAAACACTATTTATAAATTGATACCGCTGTACAGTATCTTTATGCTGAATTTGTTTTTCGGTTAAATTTGCATTTTGTAAAATACTTTGTGTATTAGGCGTAAAACTCTGCGCAGGGGCTATACTTTTATAGGCTAATAATGCCCAACGCAAATTACAAATACCTTTATTTCCTTTAGTACTCACTAATATTACTCTCGTATTTAGTTTTCTCTCCAATGCTTGAATATCAATTGATATTCCATTTTTTTGCATTTGGTCTTCCATATTAATGACCAAAATAGTTGGTAATCCATACTCTTGTACTTGTGTAAAAAGGAGTAGATTTCGTTTTAAATTTTCTACATCAGCTACTACTATTACTACATCTGGATAATCTTCAGAAAACTTATTAGTTAGTACTCGTACCGCTACATCTTCATCTAATGAAGTGGTATTGATACTGTACGTTCCTGGTAAATCAATAATTTTTGCACGTACCTCTTTTGATAATTTTGAGATACCTGTTTTTTTTTCTACAGTAATACCTGGATAATTACCTACTTGTTGGTTTAAACCCGTTAAGGAATTAAATAATGAAGTTTTACCTGTGTTTGGATTTCCTATTAAGGCAACTTTTAGCAATTCACTCATATTATATCTACTTCAATTTGAGTTGCTATTTCTTTTCTGATGGCTAAATACGTACCGTTAATATTTAAATATAACGGATCATTTAAGGGTGCTTTTTGCACTAATGAAACGGTATTACCTACTAAACAACCCATTTCTATAAGTTTTAATGGTATCACATCTACATCATACTTTTGTATAATGGCGTGTTCTCCTCTTTTTAAATCAGATATGGTCATATAATTGATTTTTTTAGAATTTGCTTTAAAATAAATATTATTGATACCGTGTAAGAAACCGTCATTAAAATACCCGATATCATAACAATGTATTTCATCCATAATTGGCCATTACATAAAAAATAGATTCCTCCAAAAGTAATTAATACGGATAATAAAGGTTCTATCATCAAAAACCTTTTTAATTTTGGATGTATTGTTGTTGCTGAAACTAATATGGATACTATAAAAAATATAACACTCATTGATAATATATGTGTGTGTATAATTGATGCTAATTGCTTCTCATTTTTCTTAAATTTTAATACCGTAGCGTTTTCATCATCTTCATTGCCTACATAATTTTCCTGCACCCCTTGAGCACTAAAGCTTGACGTTTTATCTACAAAACTGATACCTGAAAAGAAACCTATACTCAATACCATTAAAAATATAACTGTGGTAATTTTTAAATCATTTGACCAAGTATGTAATAAAGGTATATTCATTTTACAATGCGTTATTTTTTTTAAGTATTGCCACACCTTTCATCATCTTTTGCATCGCTTTTGTCATGGATTTTGCAGATATGGTTGCTCCTGAAATTGCATCTATAGTATCTCCATAACGCAGGGTATCATTAGCTGTTTTACCTATAAACTGTTTTAACCAACGCTTGCTACCTATTTCATTACCGTAATCTTCTCTATATACTAGCACCTTTGTTTTTATAATTTCCAATTGGGTATTAAATAACACTAAATAATCAAATTGATCCGTTTTACTGGGGGCTTTTGCGGTATAGGCATATCCTATAAATTGATTATTGGAATGTATTTTATAAAAATTATTAGAGTTTAATTGAGGTTGTATAGCAACTTTTAATGCTTTATC
>CAZSQD010000135.1:0-6980 GCA_964608925.1 uncultured Kordia sp. | reverse complement strand
TATTAATGATATACTTTTTCATCTTTCTATATTTTTGAGGTTACTTAATTGGGTTTGTTTTTAACTTATCTAATGTTACAGATTCTAATTGTGGTTGATTAGCCATATCTGTCATTTTTTTAAAAACGAAATACATTTTTTCGTTTTGCTCAGAAAAATTGGGTACAAACTCTTGATTAGGTTCTAATAAAAAAGCTCTGTAGTTTTCATCATCTAACTTAGTTACTGTATTATTACTATATTTCGCATTAAAATACCAACTTAAAAATAACTGTGTAGCTGTTTTATTTTGATATTTAAACTGCACATACTCTCTATGCATACCATTTTTAACATCATCTAACTGTATGGTTCTACTACTAATGCGCACTAATTTAGTATCATGAGTAACTACCCAATCACTCTTTGCTATTTGAGTTTCTTGTGCAAACAACATTGTGATGCTGAATAAAAAGAAAAGTAAGAAAGTTTTATTTTTCATTGTATTTTTATTTATGAATTTCTAAATTTTATTCACTAATCTAATCAAAATTAAATGATTGAATTAACATCTATTAATTGTTTTCGATAAAGGTGTCGATTTTATCGATAAAGTGCTTGTTTAAAATAAACTTATACTGCTATTTGCCATATCTTCTAAGTTATACTCCATTAAAACTTAATAATTTTGGAGGTTTTATAAAGGTGAAAAAAAAAGTTGCTATTTAACTACGTAATTTCATAATCACATAAACAGGAAAATGATCACTGTAACCCCCTACATATCGTTTTCCTTTATACGTTCTAAACGGGTTTCCCTCATGTTTACCTTCAAATTCTTTTAAAAAATATTTGCTTCCTTAAAACTATGTTGCCCATTTTTAGCTCTTAAAAAATTATGCGAAATGATAATTTGATCAAACAAAATCCACTCTTGATTGTAATTTAAACTGCCTCTAACAATATCTTTTAAGCTTTCAAAAGGATTGTAAAAACGATTGGTTACCAAATATTTTTCAATACTTTCATTAGCAGGACCATCATTAAAATCACCCATTATTATAATTTTTGCATCTTCAGTAATGGTTTTGCAATTTTCAATAAAATGTGTTATTTGTTTGGCTGCCTGTACACGCTTATAGTTGGTAGACTCACTACTCCCTCTACGGGATGGCCAATGACACACAAAAACATGTACTTCTTCCTTATTTAGTAATCCACGTACATATAAACCATCACGAGTAGCATCTACTTTACCTTGATTATCAATGATTTTTATAGGTATGGTTTCAGAATGTGCTACTGTAAAGTATTTAGGGTTATACAGCATTGCTACATCAATACCTCGCTCATCTGGAGAGTTATAATTCATATTTTATATCTTGTATGGGTTTACAATCTATTAAATCTTGTAAAACTGTTGCATTTTCAACCTCAACAACCCCTACTAAAACAGGTGGTTTATTCGTTTCATCTTTAGCAATATCTGCTATTACTTTCGCTAATTTATATGTTTTTTTACGATAACGTGTTTTTGACCATGCATATTTACCTTCTGGAGTAAAATCATCATCCAATTTTTCTGGATCATTTGTGGTATCAAATAAGTTTTCGAGATTGTAAAAAGCAATAGTATGTAATGTATTCATAAATTATTTTTATTGATATGCACATCTAAAGTACTAAAAATAGGAGTTAAATACGTAATTTTGTTGCATTGAATTTATTCTATGATAGAGAAAAAACAAATTGAGTACGAAAAAACAGTATTAATTGGTCTTGTTACTCGTGAGCAAAATACGGAGAAGTGTAAAGAATACTTAGATGAATTAGAGTTTTTAACGTACACTGCTGGCGGAGAAGTTGTTCAACGATTTACTCAAAAAATGGACATGCCAAACTCTAAAACATTTTTAGGATCTGGTAAGTTAGATGAGGTACGTGCTTATATAGTTTCAAACGAAGTGGGTACTGCCATTTTTGATGATGAGTTAACCCCATCACAACAAAAAAATATTGAAAAAGTTTTAGAATGTAAAGTCTTGGACAGAACACTTTTAATTTTAGATATTTTTGCCCAACGCGCACAAACCAGTTATGCCCGTACACAAGTAGAATTGGCTCAATATCAATATTTATTACCAAGATTAATCGGTTTATGGACTCACTTGGAGCGCCAACGTGGTGGTATAGGAATGCGTGGACCTGGAGAAACAGAAATTGAAACGGATAGACGTATTGTACGTGATAAAATTACATTACTGGGTAAAAAAATGAAAGCTATTGATAAGCAAATGGCTACTCAACGCGGTAACAGAGGTAAATTAGTACGTGTAGCTTTAATTGGGTACACTAATGTTGGGAAATCTACCTTGATGAACACCATATCAAAGTCGCAGGTGTTTGCTGAAGATAAATTATTTGCAACCTTAGATACTACGGTACGTAAAGTGGTTATTAAAAATCTACCCTTTTTAATGAGTGATACCGTTGGTTTTATTAGAAAATTACCTACGCAATTGGTAGAAAGTTTTAAAAGTACGCTTGATGAGGTGCGTGAAGCCGATTTATTATTACATGTTGTTGACATTTCACACCCACAGTTTGAAGATCAAATTGAAGCCGTAAATAAAATTTTAGGCGAAATAAAAAGTGCCAATAAACCTACTATCATGGTTTTTAATAAAATTGATGCCTATCAACATGAAACTATTGATCATGATGATTTGATTACTGAACGCACCAAAGCACATTACACTTTAGCCGAGTGGGAAAAAACATGGATGAATGAAGTTGGTGATTATGCTTTGTTTATTTCGGCTACGGAAAAAGAAAATTTAGAAGATTTTAAAAAACGATTGTATCAAGAAGTAAGGCATATACACGTTACTCGTTTCCCCTACAATGAATTTTTATATCCTGATTATGATGAAAATTATGCGGAGTAGTCGTGGAACGACAGCCCAATAAATATTGAGTGTTATCTAACTCCAATTTATAACATAAAAAGGCTCACCAAATGGTGAGCCTTTTTATTACTTTTTTTTGGCTATCGCCTCGTAATTAAAATGTAGGGTTTACACCAATTCCAAATGCTTCTCTAATTTGAAAACCATTGCGTTGTGCATTGTCATCATAAATAGCTTGAAACACTAAGTTTGTAGAAATATATTTGTTTACTTTCATTACTAACTGGAGCTAAATTACCTGAACTACTCCTAGTTGTTACCATAAATATGCTACTACTTTTCTGTTAATTACAAAGATAGCAGAAAAATGTAAACTTTTTAGTTTTGCACCTAACTGCTATTTTTTATATACTAGATTATGGTTTTATTTTATTAGACTAATTTATTTTAGTCATAGTAATGTTTGTAGGTACATTAAAATGACTTCCAAAAGCAGGATGTATTAATTCAACAATCCATTCTGCTTGTATAGGTGTTGTATTTGACATAATGGTTAATGTTATATCACACATAGTGAACCATCCATTATTTTTATTAAAAGGCACCGAGGTATCTTGTATAATACCGACCATTTCTATACCATCTGTTGCGCCTGCATTAATAGCAGAATTTGCCCCCCAGCGTATTTTTGACTTATGTATAACGGTTTCTTGCGCTACTTGACCTGTTGGGGTTGTAATTTCTAACAACTCAAACCATCCAACAATTTCATCTTTATAATACATTATAGAAGTATCATCTTCATATGGTTCTTGCTCATTTTTATGCAAATGAAGCCTGAAAATATCATTCCCGTTTTGATACTCCCATGTACCTATAAAGGCATCAAAGTTGTTATTGATGTCTTTAAAGTATTTATGTTGATTGTTCCCTTGATTAAAAGTGCTAATATCTACTGTTGATTGTTCCCTTGATTAAAAGTGCTAATATCTACTATTGATTGTGCAGTAATTTGATTAGCATACATTACTGTAAAGCATATTAGTAATTTATATATATAATTTTTCATAATATTTTATTTTAGTTTGTAGGACAATCTTCATCTATTTTTACACCGCTGTCATTAACACTTACTTTTGTAAAAGTAGTAAAAGTAGGGTTTACTTCAAATAATGTAACTCCTAAGTTGTGTTTTTTTAACATCTCTAAAAAAGCCAATTCATCATCACTATTACTGTTGCTATTGACTTTTATTTTTGGATCATCTTTGGTATTAAAATAATATTTATCTAATTTTTCACGATATTTTTTACCTCTTGAAAACATGTCATTTGTATTTGCAATTGTTAAAATGTCTAAGTTGTCAATTTTATTTACATAGTACAAATAATTATGTAGTTTTTTTAGCTTACTTGGTTTTTCAATAGTCATTGCATAACGTGTGCCATCCGCTGTCATTAAAAAAGCTACAAACTCATTTGTTTTTATTTTATTACAATACAAGGAGCGTGCCATGAAAGCTAAATCTCCATGAGAAAATACAGAATATGTTTTATTTGCAGGGGAGTTATGGGTATGCGCTATACTAATATATTTTTTAGTATTACATGGATTTGGTTTTATCATTCCAGCTATACCAATATCTATAGGTGTAATTGAAGGAGTCGTATCTTTTTTTATTTGTAAACCATGCTCTACTAATTCAGAAGTTTTAGTAGCTAAGGTTACTAATTTTGCTCTATAATTTGGATATTTGGTAAATAGGTTTTCTATTTTTTGACAAGGGTCAACAGATGATGCTAGTGTATCTTCATCTTCTGTAAAAACAGGAGCGGTAATAATTGGTACTCCATGATTATCTAGATTACTTGGGTCAGTTGTAGGGTCATAACTTGTATCTGTTGGGTCAGTTGTTGAAGAGCCTCCACTACCAGTAGTAGTGCCAGAATTTGTAGGAGTTGAAGCGCTATCAAACCCATAAGAACCATCACAGTCTCCTACATAACCTTGATAGAATTCACGAGGTTCTCCAGCAATAGCCTCCGCTAAACAAACAGATGTAGCTGGATGGTCTCCTCCATATGGGCACATCAATACGCTGAGACAAGGGACATTAGATTTTGCTTGAGTTGTATTGTAATCAATTAAAATAAATTCTATTTCTGCATCTAAAATAAAAGAGTCATCCGCACAAGGTATTAGTTCTGAATTTAAAGTGTATTTAACAATAGACGCAGTAATTGTATTTGTGCTATCAATAACTACAACTAAATTTTCAAAAAATGTAGGGTTAGAAGTTTCTCTATTAATAAGCATTGTGTAACTTATAAAACTATCAAAAATTAACTCGTTAATAGTAGTTGAGTCTATGGTAAATCCATATTGTTCTTCCATTACGGTTTTGCTTGACAATGCGCTACCTTTTATTTTTTTAGAAGTTATTTGGTTAATTGCCCTACTAAAATTAGGGTCTTTATAAAGTTCTTGGAAACTCTTTTCATTTAATTTGAATGGGAGTTGATTTTTAGCAGTAGCCTTTGGTTTTTGTACCTCTTCATCATACTCACAATTGGTGAGTAAAAAGGATATCCCAAACAGAAAAATTCCAAGTTTTAAATAATTTTTGAATTTGTGTGTTTTCATAAAAATGGTTTTATAAAGTTAATAAAAAATATTTTTATGGGGCTTGTGTTTTGCTAAATTACATGAAAAATATTTAATAATGACAAATTTGTCATTATTTTTTCAAAGTTTAATATGGAGATTGTGGGGGTAAAATGTCACAAATTAATAACCATAACATCTCAAGTCAAGTTTCTCAAAAAATTAAATTTTTGAGAAACCAAAAAAATATTACATTAGAGATTTTTTATTTTGACACGGGCATCCATTTAGCTCGTATTGAACAAGGTAAAACAAATATTACGGTAAATACATTACTAAAAATTTGTGAGTATTTAGAAATTTCACTTTCAGATTTTTTTAAAAATATTCAAAACCAACCATAAAAAAAGGCTCACCAAATGGTGAGCCTTTTTTTGTTACTTTTTTTTGACTATCGCCCCGCAATTAAAATGTAGCGTTTACACCAATACCAAATGCTTCTCTAATTTGAAAACCATTGCGTTGTGCATTGTCATCATAAATAGCTTGAAACACTAAGTTTGTAGAAATGTATTTGTTTACTTTCATTACTAAATTCATAGTATAATCAACATCTACATTTTGAGGGTCTTCTAAATAATTAGTATATAATGCTAAAATATTTTCTACTGAAATATTTTTCATTAAATCCGTTTTATAATATCCTCTAATTGCAGCACCTAACTCTAAACGAGAAGTTTTATTAGCATCTACACCAAAGTAACCAGGAAATAATGAAGCAGAAGCTGCAGGAACCTCTGTATACTCACTATGTACAATAATGTATTTTGCTGCTAATGGAGAAATATTAACGTTTAAGTTATCTGATTTTTTCCATAATATACCTGGACCTGCTTGAAAATAAGCTGGAGAAAAGAAATGAGTACCACCATCTGCTGCTCTATCCATTTGTGTTTTAGCATTTAAATATACCGTGTAATACCAAAACCCTTTCATTTTTTTACCAGCTAAAGAGTTAAACTCAATACGGTCATTAGACTTTGTGTAAGCGTCCTGCCCATCGTTTTTGTTTACTCCGTAATCTAAGATTAATTTGTTATCCCAAATCATATCTCCTTTTACCATATTAGCATCATAGTTTACTAATATATTTGCAGCTGTGTTGCCAATACCTCCACCGGTCCACTCATTATTGAATGCCGATTGATTGAATGTTAAGGCTACATTACCACCTTTTTTCCAACCATCTTTTACTTCTTCTTTTGCTGCTTCATCTTGAGCAAATGCATTACCTACTGTTAAGGTTAACGCTAAAGCGAATACTACTTTTTTCATAATTAATTTGTTTAAAAAAAAATTTCGGATGCAAATATACACATCCTTTACCCTATTTAGATTAAAAGTAAAGAAATATGAAACCATTCTAAATAAAGAATCTTTAATTCAAGTAGTAAATGCAACTTTTCGAGGATTAGATTATTATAATTA
>CAZSQD010000134.1:0-6984 GCA_964608925.1 uncultured Kordia sp. | reverse complement strand
AGTCCAAAAATAAATCAAAGTGATTTAATAAGTAGCTAACTACTGACCTCTAAATGTTTTTTTTGCAATGGGATATTTATCTGCTGTAAAATTAATATTGGCATACGTACTTTTTACGTTTATAAGTTTTAGTGTATCTTGATATTTAATGGCATAGTTTTCAAACTTTTTTAAATAAGGTAGCGGGTCAATATCAGAATGATGTTGCGCTTCAAGCATTATAAACATTGAATAATGAAGTTTAGCAAGCTCATTGGGTGCGTTTATTTTTTCATAAACGGATAATGCTTTTTTGTATTGGAGAAAAGCTTTGTCTACATTATTATTATTACGATAATAATTAGCAAATTGAGTGTTGATATTGGCTAATACTTCTTGGTTTGTAGTTTTGTTAATCTTAGCTTGATAATAATTAACAGAATCAATTGGCTTTGGTATAGCACTAACCATACCGCTTAACAGTAGTGCGGTTAGTGCTAATATTAGTTTTATTTTGTTTTTCATTTTACCCAAGAATTCCACCGCAAGCATCTTTAGGGTCAAGGATACCTTCTATATTTGTTAAAGTAGGTAATATTTCTTCGCAAGGAATTGGCAAAAGCCCCGTTGGGTTGTAAGTATTCATAAAATCATCAAGTTTTCCAAATAATGTTTTAAACGGTTCACTTTCTGGGTTAATATTTACATCATTATAATAAACAATAACAATAACAATCAATTTCTTTTCTGATAAATCTAATGGGAACTTTTCACCTTTAAAATTAACAATTTCATCGTTATTGATTGTGTGTCTATATAAAAACTCTTTTTCCTGAATATTTCCTTTTCCTTCATTATCATAGATGCGATAAATAATTGCGTTACTTTTTTTAGTAGAAATATTAATGACACTTTTAAATTGAAATTTATCATTAGGAATAGGAGTGGTGAGGTATATGTTTTTTCCATCAATATAACTGGAAATTGGACTAATTTCTAAGCAATTTTTATAAAATTCCTTTTCTAAGGGAGTTGTTTTTCTAATTTTTGGGTTGCATTTTGTTTTCATAATTATTTTGGTTTTTTAGTTAGTTGTAAATATATTGATTACTAAGATAGTAAACCATACCTAATAGCGGGTATATTTTTAAGTGTTTTTAAGCAATATCGAGTTGAGGATTGCTTTGGTTGTAAAAAAACAACCTCGCAATGACGAGTGCTTTGTTTTAAAAATAGTTTAGCCGTTTAGTTTTGACACCCCCACAACTGATAACCCACAACTGCTACCGAATTCTAATTAATTCCGTAACTTTGAGAATCATTAATTTAAAAAATAAGAAAATGTCAAAAATAACATTACACGGTGCTGCTTTTAAAACCATAGGTAAATTACCTAAAGTAGGTAAAAAAGCACCTAAATTTAAATTGGTAAAAAATGATTTATCAAAAGCAAAATTGAAAGATTATAAAGGTACCCGATTAATTTTAAATATTTTCCCGAGTATTGATACAGGAACTTGTGCAACATCTGTTCGTAAATTTAATGAAAAAGCGAGCGCTTTAGAAAATACAAAAGTGTTATGTATTTCTCGTGACTTACCCTTTGCACAAGCTCGTTTTTGTGGAGCAGAAGGTATTGAAAATGTAGAGACGTTATCAGACTTTAGTAAAGGAATATTTGGTAAAAATTATGGATTAACCATTAAAAACGGACCACTATCTAATTTACATTCAAGAGCTATTGTTGTGATTGATGAAAATCAAAAAATACTATATACGGAGCAAATAAAAGAAATTGCAGACGAACCTAATTATGATGCGGCTTTAGCAGTATTAAAATAGCGGGAATGATTATATTATAAAAATAGGGTTTCAGTTTTAATTGAAACCCTATTTTTTATTTAATACGTATTGGTTAAATTGCTGTGTAATTTGTTGAGTTTCTAATAATTTTTGTATCGCTTTTACTATTGTAACTTCATTGTTTTTTAACTGTGTCGTTAAAAATAGGATAGTAACACTTTCGTTCGTTTTTAGCAACTGTATTATTTGTAGCGGTATGTTTTTTGTGGTGTCAATTGCAGTAATTTTATCAGCAATACAATAAGAACAAACGCCACAATTTGTTTCTGATTCTTCTCCAAAATACTGCAATAATAATTTTTCTTTACAAGTATTAATATTATTTACGTATTGTATTATTGCTCGTACTTGCGCTTGTTTTAAGTTGTTTTGTTGTTTTAAAAATTTAGCGATTGGGTTTATCGTACGATCGTCTTCTCTAGGAACTAAAAGTGTAATATTGATATCGGAATCAAACAAATGTAATTTAATAATTTCTTTCTTTTCTAAAACCAAAAGCTGCTCTTTTATATCCTCTTTTTTTAATACTAATTGTGCACTAATATATGATAAGTTAATGGTAATGGGAGCGTCAAACCCTCCTGAATGCTTACGTATTATAAAATTAATTAACGCGTTATACTTTTTATTCTTTTCAATAAACCTTATCAAATTATAATTATCAACTAAAAACCGAAGGGTAGTTTTACTTTTAAATTCTTTTTGAAAACGCAACACTCCTTGACGATCTAAAAAAGTAAGGGTTTTAACTATTTTATGAATATTTACTTTATAACGTAATGAAAATTGATGAATATTAAAGTCAAAGGTTTCCAGTTCTCCTTCTTGATAAGCAATACCTGCAGCACTACATAGTTTTCGATATATAAACTTCACATCATCAACAGTAGGTAGAGCAGTTAAAGCTCTTTTTTGAAGTCTGTTAATATCATCTTTTTCATATAAGATAACGCCATACGCTTTTTGTCCGTTTCTACCTGCTCTACCTGCTTCTTGGTAATAATTTTCAATATTTTCTGGTAAATTTAGATGTATTACCGTTTTTACATCGGGTTTGTCAATACCCATTCCAAAGGCATTTGTGGCTACCATTACTTGCGCATCGTTTAACATCCATAATTTAAAATGAGTATCTTTTTCTTTGGCTGATAGCCCGCCGTGGTAATATGTAGCTGTAATATTATTTTGCATTAAAAATTGAGCAACTTGTTTTGTTTTGTTTCGGTTACTCACATAAATAATTGATGATTGCTTGTTTTTAGTAACTATTTGTAATATTTTTTGTTGCTTGTTTGCCGTTTCAAAAACCATATAAGCTAAATTTTTTCTTCGGAAAGAACTCTTAAAGACCGCTGTTTTTTTTAATTGAAGATTGGTAATGATATCTTCAATAACTCCAGGTTTTGCACTACCGGTAAGCGCTATAGTGGGGGTGTTTGGAAGCAGTTGCTTTATCGTTTGAATATTAGCATAAGCAGGACGAAAATCATTCCCCCATTGTGATATACAATGTGCTTCGTCAACAGCAATACAGTTAACGTTTAAGTTGGGTAAACGTGCCAAAAGAAGCTCCGACTGTAAGCGTTCTGGTGATACATACATGAATTTGTAATTCCCGTAGAGGCAATTGTCTAACTCCCTACCTAAATCGTTATGATTTAAGGAACTATCTAAAGCGATAGCAGGAATTCCTTTTTGTTTGAGTTGTTGCACTTGATCTTTCATCAATGCTATTAAAGGGGAAATAACTAAGCACAAACCCTCTTTTAATAAAGAAGGTATTTGGTAACAAACGGATTTTCCGCCACCGGTTGGGAGTAATACAAAAGTATCTTGGTTGTTTAAAATGCTGTTTATAATAGCTTCCTGTTCTGGTCGGAAACTATGATAATCCCAGTATTTTTTTAAAACATCTAAGGGTGTCTTTAGCATTTTTAGGAATATTCAACAATGTTTAAAATATAATTAACCCGTTCGTTTACGGTATTAACAGGCACTTCAAGTACTTCGTAGTTTAAATCAGAGTAGGTTTTTTTTAAATCTTCATAAATTTTAACCGCCTCTTCATACGTTTCATAGCGCTCATTATCTGTTTTATAAATGTTTTTCCATGGCGGAAAAACAAAAACAAAATCGTAACGATGTTGTTTGGTAGCTTTAATTACGGCAGTGCTACTGGGAACGTCAACATAATTGTTATAGGCAATAATATCTGGCAAGCCTCTATCTAAAAAAACATAACCAGCTTTTTCTGCGTCACAATCTTGGTGTTGTTGTATTCTGCCCAAAAGTAATTTATCATTAAATTCATCTGGATGTGTTAAAAACAACTGTTTTATACCACGTTGTTGCGCTTCTTTTATAATGGCTCTTGAAACCTCTTCAAAACAAGTATGCCCTCGTTTTTTTAAATGTAGTAATACTGTAGTTTTTCCTGTTCCAGGACCCCCTGTTAATAAAATGCGTTTCATTTAAAATAAAGTTCTTTAAAAAAAGAGGCAAATTACTTAAATTAAAAGGATTCTCCAATTTTTAAATGCGAATCATATAAAATACAGCCTACTAAATGTAAAAACGATAAAAAATACCGAATAGATTTTCTTATATTTGCCATAAACACAATAAAAAGAATGAGTACAGCTCCAAATCAAGAAGAATTTTATAAAAAATTATTAGGACAATTAGAAGATACTGCCAAATTTCCGCATCTATATCTTTATAAATTTATCGTGCCTACATCCAAAGAAAAAATAGCAGAAGTGATCAATAAATTTGATAATTTAGGAGCTACTATTGAAACCAAAGAATCAAAAAATGGTAAATATACAAGTATTTCTATTCGCGTAAAAATGAAAACTGCCATTGCAATAATTGAAAAATATAAAGAAGTAGGAAAAGTGGAAGGGATTATTTCTTTATAATCTTTCTTTTTTTCAATAAAATGATTACTTTGCAAGAGTAATTTATTATTGAGTATAAATTACATTCTTACACACTTACAAAAATCACAAATATTTTGATTGACAATATAGAATACAACACGGAACGTGAAAAATTAATTATTCCGGAATACGGTAGGCATTTGCAAAAAATGGTAAACCATGCAATGACTATTGAAGATGATGCTGAACGCGCAAAAGTAGTGAAAGCTATTATTGATGTGATGGGTAATTTGCAGCCGCATTTACGTGATATACAAGATTTTAAGCACAAATTGTGGGATCAGTTGTTTATCATGTCTGATTTTAAATTGGATGCAGAATCACCATACCCGAAACCTTCAAGAGAAGAATTAGCAGAAAAACCAGAACCGTTGGATTACCCACAAAACTTTCCGAAATATCGTTTTTATGGGAATAATATTAAGCGTATGGTTGATGTAGCTTTATCTTGGGAAGAAGGAGAGTTGCGTGATGCATTAATTATAACGGTAGCCAATCACATGAAAAAGTGTTTTTTAAATTGGAATAAAGACACCGTTGATGATGATGTAATTTTTAAGCATTTGGTAGAACTGTCAGACGGTGAAATCAACTTGAATGATAAAGATATTACGTTAGCAACTAACTTTCAGAATAAAAGTAATAAGCGTCAAGATCATCCGAAAGCAAAGAACACTAACAAACGCTATAGTAACAACCGAAATAACAATAAAAACCAACCACGTAAAAGAAACTAAAATAAATGGGTACATTTCAAATAGAAGGCGGACACCAATTAAAAGGAGAAATACAGCCGCAAGGAGCTAAAAATGAAGCATTACAAATACTATGTGCTGTTTTATTAACACCAGAAAAAGTAACCATACATAACATACCGGATATTATTGATATTAATAAGCTGATATCATTATTAGGAAATTTAGGTGTAAAAATTCAAAAATTAGCGCACGGTTCCTATACTTTTCAAGCAGATGAAGTAAATTTAAAATATTTAGAATCACCCGAATTTAAAAAAGAAGGAAGCTCATTAAGAGGTTCAATTATGATTGTAGGTCCTATGTTAGGACGTTTCGGAAAAGGATACATTCCAAAACCAGGAGGAGACAAAATAGGACGTAGACGTTTAGATACTCATTTTGAGGGTTTTATAAAATTAGGTGCAACATTTAGATATAACAAAGCCGATTATTTTTACGGTGTAGAAGCAAAAGAGCTTACCGGCACGTATATGTTGTTAGACGAAGCGTCTGTAACAGGTACTGCAAATATACTAATGGCAGCAGCTTTAGCAAAAGGGAAAACTACTATTTACAACGCCGCTTGTGAACCGTATTTACAGCAATTGTGCAAAATGCTAAACAGCATGGGTGCAAAAATTACAGGTTTAGGATCTAACAAACTAAGCATTGAAGGCGTAGAAAAATTAGGAGGCTGTACACACCGTGTGCTACCAGATATGATTGAAATAGGTTCTTGGATTGGTTTAGCCGCAATGACAAAAAGTGAATTGACCATTAAAAACGTAAGTTGGGATAATTTAGGTCAAATACCAACAGTTTTTAGAAAGTTGGGTATTACTTTAGAGCGTAAAGGAGATGATATTTATATTCCTTCACATAAAGATGGGTATGAAATTCAAAACTATATTGACGGTTCTATTTTAACCATTTCCGATGCTCCATGGCCTGGGTTTACACCCGATTTACTGAGTATTATTTTAGTAGTAGCCACACAAGCAAAAGGAGAGGTTTTAATACACCAAAAAATGTTTGAAAGTCGTTTGTTTTTTGTCGATAAATTGATTGATATGGGTGCAAAAGTAATTTTATGTGACCCACATAGAGCTACTATTATAGGGCACGATTTTAAAAGCCAGTTAAAGGCAACTACAATGGTATCTCCAGATATTAGAGCAGGAGTATCCTTATTAATAGCCGCATTATCAGCTAAAGGAACCAGTACAATACATAACATTCAGCAAATTGATAGAGGCTATGAACGTATTGATGAGCGTTTACGAGCAATAGGTGCAAAAATTATACGTACAGCGTAATTATACTTTAAGAGGTTAAAAAACGCACTACTTTTTAGTAGTGCGTTTTTGCGTTAAAAGCGGTAACTTTTTGCGTTTTTAAAATCAATTAAAATTCCCTACTTTAGCACAACAAAAAAATAAACTTCAAGCTATGAAATTTGCCAT
>CAZSQD010000133.1:0-7051 GCA_964608925.1 uncultured Kordia sp. | reverse complement strand
TTTAACCCTATTTCCTTTTTTATCCTCAATAACATCTGTTTTTTTACCTAAAATCATTTCGTTTAATTCAGCCAATTTGCAAACTTCTTTTATGTGTTCGTTTAGTTTTTGAGTGCTAATTTTGTACGGTAGTCCGTTGTTGTAAATTTCACGTGTTCTCGGTAGTATGGGTATCACAACTGATTTATTTCCTTTTTTCTGCTTAATTATAATTTCATTTTCTTTAAAGTTTTCTTTAATTACTCGAGTAGTTAAAGCACTTCCCCTTTGCCCAGTAAAACACCCTAATATTAACCACTTACGGGCATTTATTAACGTATTACTTTTTAAATCGACACCCTCTATTTTTTCAATATCTTCTATTGTTAAAGTAATTACGTCCGTATCATCATCGTGAGTTTTCACACGGGTAAACTTTAAATTTTCGTAATCTTTGGTTATTTCAACACCGTTTTCTCTTGCAACTTTTAAAGCAACTTTTAGGTCTGTAAGTTTTTTCATTACGGTAGAGGGTGCGTAATCTCTAACATTAAAAAGCCATTCGGATATTTCATTGAATTTCATTTTATCCATTTCGACTATTTTTATAACGCCTTGTTTTTTGTATTCTTGAAATTGAATAATGGTTTTTTCAATATCTTTATACCCCTTTATTCTATTATAACTTAACCCGATACCACCCTTTGCATTTTTACGCATATTTGCGGTACTTATTAGGTGTTCAATCCAGTATATTAAATTTTGCTTGTTAGGGTCTTCTTTAGTTGGGTTGTAGAATTTATCTAAAGTTTCTTTTAGCCATTCTTTTGTAATTAGGTCAGGAGTTGTTTTGTTAAACTGCTCTAAAACAAAGGTTTCTATTTTTAATAAATCTTTACGTGTTTTTTCTCTTTTTACTTTGTCGAGGGCATCACTTAATTTTTTTTTATTGTGTACGTTTTGCCAATAAGTTTTTTCTATATTGTACCCCGATTTAGTACTGATGACAATATCATTAGTATTATGTCTGAATAACAAGCGCAAGATAAGAGGTGCTTTTTGTCGTGTAGAACGATAAAGGAAGTTTACTGTTGCCATGGTCTTTTACATTTTGAACAATACAAATATACATTTTCTGTACGGTAGATTTCAATATTATACTATTTCATTGTATTTATTGCAATGTGGTAAAAGTTGAAAATTGTTTTTAACACCTCTATTTGTTAGGGTATTTGCTTATGTTTGTTGGTTTTGTTTAAAATGTGAGATTGTAGGTTTCGATTCCCACCTCAGGTACAAACAAAAACCCTTGTATTTATTGCAGGGGTTTTTAAGTTCAAATTTAAAATGTCAAGAGATACAAAATTAAAAGAACGTTGGGAAGCAGTGGTTGAAAAACTATCAAGCAGGTTTACAGATGGGGATCCGTTAGATTTGGACTCGGTTGTCTACTTAATTGGCATACAGGAGTTAGGTAAGTTTGAAAAGAAGTTTAAAAAAGATGAAAAAGTCAATTTAATACACATTGCCATTTGCCGTTTATTAGAGCCTTGTGGCTATTATAAATTTGATTTTGTAGATGAAGATGGATGGCCACACTATACGGTTGTTGAGGAATTACCCACTTTAAAACCTGGGGAACAATCGGTTTTAATGAAAGAAGCTATAGTAGCTTATTTTTTAGAAAAAGAGTTGATTGACTAAAAACTTTATTCGTAAATTTGCCACTTGCAAATACAAGCACAATGATAGACAAGATTAAGGAATTGATTGGAGAAGCCGAAAATTTTAAAGCCACTACCAAAGAAGAGGTAGAAGCATTTAGAATTAAATATTTAGGTAAAAAAGGGTTGTTAAATGACTATTTTTCCGAATTTAAAAATGTGGCTAACGATCAGAAAAAAGAATTTGGTCAAACCATAAATATGCTTAAAAATGTAGCTCAAAATAAAGTGAATGCTTTAAAAGAAGAGTTAGAAGGTAAGGAAGAAGAAAAAGGAGGTTATGGTGATTTATCACGCCCTTCGGAGCCACTACCTTTAGGTTCTCGTCATCCGGTTTCCTTAGTGAAAAATCAAATTATTGATATTTTTTCAAACATTGGGTTCAACGTTTCTGAAGGTCCAGAAATTGAAGACGATTGGCATAATTTTACCGCATTAAACCTGCCAGAACATCACCCAGCACGTGATATGCAAGACACATTTTTTATACAAACCAATCCAGATATTTTATTGCGTACCCACACCAGTAGCGTGCAAGTGCGTTATATGGAAAATAACAAACCACCTATTCGTACAATTTCCCCAGGGAGAGTGTTTAGAAATGAAGATATATCATCACGTTCACACTGTATTTTTCATCAAGTAGAAGGATTGTATATTGATAAAGACGTTTCTTTTGCCGATTTAAAACAAACCCTTTTGTATTTTACCAAGGAAATGTTTGGGAAAAGTAAAATACGTTTACGCCCATCATACTTCCCATTTACAGAGCCAAGTGCTGAGGTAGATATTTATTGGGGATTAAAAACAGAAGCCGATTACCGTATTACAAAAGGCACGGGTTGGTTAGAAATTGGAGGTTGCGGTATGGTAGATCCCAATGTATTAATTAATTGTGATATAGATCCTAAAGAATATTCAGGATTTGCATTTGGTGTAGGAGTAGAGCGTATAGCCATGTTATTGTATCAAATTGATGATATCCGTATGTTTTATGAAAATGACAAACGCTTTTTAGAGCAGTTTAAAGCAACATTTTAAGTCGTATAACGATAGATAAAATAATTAGGCGGTAGTCAAAACGCTAAATAAACATCAGTTCGAGTGATTTCGAGAGGGACGATTCGGAATCGTATAGAGAACACGTGCATTAAAACAACAAAAACTATTAAAAATTTAATTTACATACTACTCGTATTTGTGTTTGTTTCTTGTCAAGAAGAAGCAACACCAAAACCTGCTGCATATTTAAGTTTAAATTATCAAGAAGCGGAGTATAAAACATGGAATAATACTTGCCCGTACACCTTTCAAATAAACAGTAAGGCAAAAATTGAATCTCCTCGTTTAAAGCAATATTGTTCCTACAACATATCTTACCCTACTTTAAAAGGGAAAATACATGTTACCTATAGAGCCGTAACTAATAATTTAGAAGTATTACTAAAAGATGCACAAGATTTAACACAAGAACATACTATAAAGGCAGACGGTATTAAGTCGGTACTTTATGAAAATGCTACACAAAATGCGTATGGTATGGTGTATGAAGTTGAAGGTAATGCAGCATCACCCGTACAGTTTTATGTAACGGATAATAAAAAGCATTTTTTAACGGGTTCAATCTATTTCAATACAAAACCCAATTACGACTCTATTTTGCCCGCAGCACACTATTTAAAAAAAGACATTCAGAAGCTAATGGAAACGTTAACCTGGAAATAATTCAGTTTATAAATAAAACGTTAACTAAGTTCTTTATTCTTTTTCTCTTTTATTTTTGTGTAACTTTATAAAAATTTAGAAATTATGATGACATATTATATATTAATTGGTGCAATAGGATTGCTAAGTAGTTTTGTAAGTAACAAGCTAAAAAAGAAATTCAAGCACTACTCACAAGTATATTTAAAAAATGGCTTAACAGGAAAAGAAATAGCCGAAAAAATGTTGCAAGATCATGGTATTACGGATGTTAAGGTGCTTTCTACACCTGGTTCACTAACAGATCATTATAACCCAGCTAACAAAACTGTAAATTTAAGTGAAGTAGTTTATAATCAACGTAATGCTTCAGCGGCAGCAGTTGCAGCGCATGAATGTGGTCACGCAATACAACACGCAACCGCATACAGTTGGTTAACCTTGCGCTCAAAAATTGTACCCGCAGTCAATATTGCTTCCAATTTATCACAATGGGTAATTATGGGAGGTTTAGCATTATCAGCAGCTTCAACTTTAGGAAAAAGTGTAATGTTAGTAGGTATTTTACTGTATGGTGTTGTTGCAGCATTTACCCTAATTACATTACCTGTGGAGTATGATGCTAGTAATAGAGCATTGGCGTGGTTGGAAAACAAAAACATGCTTACACGTGAAGAGCATGCAGGCGCAAAAGACGCTTTAAAATGGGCAGCACGTACGTATTTAGTAGCAGCAATTGGCGCATTAGCTACATTGATGTATTTTGTAATGCGGTTCTTAAATTCAGATAGATAACATTAATTTTTATGTGGGAACAACTCTTATTTTATGTACAATTAGGACTCAATCATGTATTAGATGTAAATGGATATGATCATGTTTTATTTTTAGTAGTTTTAGTAGTTCCGTTTTTGTTTGCACAATACAAAAAAGTAATCACTTTAGTTACCGTTTTTACCGTTGGGCATACTTTAGCATTAATTTTATCAGCCTATAAAATAGTACAGGTTAATAGTGGTTTAGTAGAGTTTTTAATACCAGTAACCATTGCATTTACTGCTTTGTATAGTATTGTTTTTGTATCAAAATCATTAAAAAATAATAATATTACGGTGTTTATTACCTTGTTTTTTGGGTTGATACATGGTTTAGGTTTTTCTTCATATTTTAAAATGATAATTGGTAGGTCTTCAAATAAGTTAGTGCCATTATTTGAGTTTTCTTTAGGTATAGAACTTGCACAAATTGTAATTGTAATAGCAATGTTATTGTTAAGTACCTTATTCCGAAGCTTCTTTGGTGTTTCAAAAAAAATATGGGTAATTAGTATATCTGTTTTAATTATTGGTTTGGTAATACCGATGTTATTGTCACGTTAAAAAAGTGATAAAAGCAAGAGAGAATATCAGTAATAATTTTAAATTTACAAGAAATAGCTTCAAACACATAGTTTAAAGCATAATGCAAGAATATGTCAGAAAAAAAACGAGAACGATATGATAAAGCTTATTTAAGGATGGCGACCGAGTGGGGCAAATTATCCCATTGCAAAAGGAAACAAGTAGGTGCAATTATTGTAAAAGACCGTATGATTATTTCTGACGGCTATAACGGTACACCAACGGGTTTTGTAAACTATTGTGAAGATGATGATGGCTACACAAAATGGTATGTATTGCATGCAGAAGCTAACGCCATTTTAAAAGTGGCAGCATCCACACAATCTTGCAAAGGAGCAACCTTATTTATAACCCTTTCGCCTTGTAAAGAGTGTAGTAAATTAATTTTTCAATCAGGGATAGAACGTGTGGTTTTTATAGATAAATATAAAGATGATTCAGGGTTGCAATTTCTTAAAAAAGCAGGAGTAGTATTACTTCATTTACAAGACATAGCAAATGATGCATAAAAAATACATTCCGTTATTAATAGGTGTTGCCTTGGCAATTGGCTTTTGGATGGGCGGATTGTTTAGTTTTGGTAATACCAAGTCATTACTGTCACAATCAGCTAAAAAACAGAAACTCAATAAATTAATTGATTATATTGAATATGAATATGTAGATGATGTAAATACAGATAGTATTGTAGATGTAACAGTAAACCGAATATTAGAAAACTTAGATCCCCATTCAGTATACATTCCAGAAAAAAAATTGCAAGAAGTAACCGAATCAATGAATGGAGGTTTTGTAGGTATTGGTGTGTCATTTTACATGCGAAAAGATACGTTATCCATTATTAAAACTATTGAAGGAGGACCTAGTAAAAAAGCAGGTTTACAAGCGGGTGATAAAATATTAAAGGCAAATAAAGATACGTTATTTGGTAAAAAATTATCCAATGATGAAATTATAAAAACACTAAGAGGTAAGATTAATTCAGAAGTAAAACTATCCATTTATAGAAATTCCGAAGACAAACAGTTTATAGCAACTATAACACGAGATATTGTGCCTTTAAAAAGTGTAACCGTATTTTGTAAAGTAGCAGATAGTTTGGGCTATATAAAAATTAATCGTTTTGCAGAAACTACCTATAAAGAATTTAAAAAAGCTTTAGATGAATTGATAAAAGAGGGTATTACAAGTTTGGTATTGGACTTACGTGGTAATCCAGGAGGTTTTTTAGATAGAGCCAATCAAATTGTAGATGAATTTTTAGAAGATGGTAAACTCATATTGTTCACAAAAAACAAAAAAGGGAATATTGAAAAATTCTTTGCAACTGAAAAAGGATCTTTTGAAAAAGGAAAAATATTTGTGTTAATTGATGAAGATTCTGCTTCAGCAAGTGAAATTGTAGCAGGAGCTTTGCAAGATAATGATCATGGTATAATTGTGGGTAGGCGATCCTTTGGTAAAGGATTGGTGCAAAAAGAAATGCAGTTAGGTGATGGTAGTGCAGTACGTTTAACGGTATCAAGATATTACACACCAACAGGTAGATCTATTCAAAAACCGTATAAAAATAAAACGGATAGAGATTATTACAATGAATATACTAAGCGCTATATTTCTGGTGAATTGACAGATTCTACCCAAATAAAAGTAGCCGACTCCTTGAAGTTTACAACACCAAAAGGTAAAGTAGTGTATGGTGGTGGCGGTATTATACCAGATGTTTTTGTACCCATAACAGCAAGTTTTGAGTATGATAAAGTAAATTATGTAATACACACACCGCTAATAGATAATTTTATATTTGATTTTTTAGAAAAAGATAGGAACTATTTTAAAGAGGTAAAAGCAGAGAGTTTTTGTGCTAATTATACCGTTTCAGATACACTATTGGAAAACTATAAAAAGCATTTAAAAAAACGAACAAGGGGAGAATTAAGCATTTCAAACGCAAAGTACAATTCAGAAATTAAAACTGCATTAAAAGCAGCAATAGCAGCGCAGTTATTTAATGATAATGTTGCCTACAGCATTAAAGTAATAGATGATAAGATGCTTCAAAAAGTAAAAGAACTACTAAAAAAATAACTTTTATAGAAAAAAACTACCGTTTAACATTTGTTAAACAAAAAAAATACCTATATTTGACGTATATAAGAAAAAGTTATTTTTCATATTAAGTAAAACCACTGATTAAAAAAACCGAGCTGGAGAGCTTGGTTTTTTGTGTTTAATTGCGAGGTG
>CAZSQD010000132.1:0-7133 GCA_964608925.1 uncultured Kordia sp. | reverse complement strand
TTTTACATCTCTCTTTTTATTTGCTGAAGTGTTTTTGTGGTATCTATGAGTTCTTTAATTATTTTTTCTCGTAAAACATCAATCGCTATATCATAATATTTTGCCCATTTATCTTCCTCAAAGAGTTTGCGTATCTGCCCTATTCGTTTTTGAGATTCTAAAGCCGTAAATAATTGTTTGGACGTAGCTTCAGACAATTGTTTATGTTTAAAATTTACTTTTTTAGAACTAAAATCTACTTCAATAAAAAAGAGCTTGTCAGTGTTATTTAATGGGCAAAAATCTAACCACTTGGCAAAACCTAAATGAAACTGTTGTGTTTTATAATTTTCATTCGCAATCAATTTCCATCGGCAGTTAGCGACTCTACCCCAATGGTCTGCGTAACGGTACACACCTTTTGGCGTATAATGATACATGCTGTCCGACTTTGATTTATAGTGCGCAGGATTCTCTTTAAATAAATTTTCGGAAACTTCTTGAAACTCACAATAGGTATGTTTGAAAAAGTTATGTTTGGTATATTTTTTCAATGCTGTAAATTCTTATTTTTTAAAAGTATTTTCATAAATCGTAATCCATTGCTGTACACTCATTTTAGCAACCAATTCCCCTAACAATTCATACGGAATATGTGCTTCTTTTTTAAACCGAATACAGCTTTTACCCATATTTAGTTTTACTTTAATGTCAGTTTTTGCATACTCGGCAGTAAACCAATTTAAGAGTTCTTCATTTGCATAAATACCCATGTGATAAAAACTAATATGTGCTTTTTGTGATGCTAAATTTATAAACGGCAACGGCAAGCTGGTGTCACAATGGTAACCTTCCGGATAAATACTATGCGGCACTACGTAGCCTAACATGCCATAATTCATTTGCTCCTCAAACCCTTTAGGTAAATTATCTAAAATAACCTTGCGTAATTTATTAATAACTACTTTGCGATCTTCTGGTAATCCGGCTATATATTGTGTTGGTGTGGTGGGTTTTGACTGCATAACTACATTTTTTATTTTATTGACTATTCGCTCTAAAAAGAAAACTCTTTTAAGGGATGTTCTTTTTTAGTATTAAAATATAACTCAATAATTTTATATGAATTATAAATTGGCTCGCCCCATAATTTACACGCCAAACTGGGTTAAATGATGGTCCAAGTGTTTGTAAAACATATTATTCCATTCAATAGTACTTAATTTACCAAAACTATGTGATTCTTTTCCTTCAAAATGGGCTTCTCCCAAATTCTTAGTTTTGTTAATATAGGCAATTAGCACCTTTTTTTCCTTCTTAAAATCACGATTTCCTTTTATTAAAAATTGCGGAGCGGTTTTCCCGTTTTTTGGGTATTTTTTATTTCCACAAACAGATGGTTTTACCAATAATTTAAGCATGAACTTAACAAAGGTATTCGGTTTTTTATGCTTATCCGTATACACCATTTCATAGGTTATACTACAATGTGCTAACATTTGCGCTACATTCATTTTACCCCATTGTGGGCTTGTACTTTCTGATAGCGCGTCTATACGACTTACTACCTCTTGTACTATTTCTTTTTGGAAAATGTTTTTCATTTTGAATGGTTGTTTAATTCTTAAAAATATTTTAACTTAAAGAGTTCCATATTTCTGGTTTATCTTTTAATCGTATAAAATTAATTATTTCTTTTCGTTCTAATTCTAATCGATATTTCTTATCACTCATTTTTTTTATATCAGCATCTTGAATTTTTAACCTCTCAAGTATTACTGTTTTATTATTATCATCTTTTGCATTTTTTATTTTTCCTGCAACCTTATAGTCTGTAATATATATCTTTTTATACTTTGGTTTATACTCTCTTGTATAATCATATATTCTTAAACCGAAATTCGTTGTTTGACCTATATATCCTCCAATAATTTTATTATTATTGTCTTTAACTATCCAACGATAAATAACTGTTTCTCTTTTATCGGATTTGTTCCTATTCTTTTTTATTAAAGTATAATTCTCTTCATCTAATGTTTCCCAATTCATGTTTGTTTTTTAATCAAATATAAACAAAAAAAACCGCACCCAATTGGGTGCGGTTTAAATAATATTTTTGAAAAAAATTATTTCACTTCTTCAAAATCTACATCTTGTACATCTTCAGTTTCATTTGCAGGTTCTGCATTTGCTTCTGGAGCAGCACCACCATCTTGTTGTGCTTTGTACATTTCTTCAGATGCTACTTTCCACGCTTCGTTAATTTTATCTAACGCTGGTGTAATAGTGGCTACATCTTTAGTTTCGTATGCTTTTTTTAATTCTTCTAAAGCAGCTTCAATTGGTGCTTTTTTATCATCAGATAATTTTTCACCAAACTCTTTCAATTGATTTTCTGTTTGAAAAATCATAGAATCTGCTTCATTTAATTTCTCTGCAGTTTCTTTTGCTATTTTATCCGCATCAGCATTTGCTTCCGCTTCTTGCTTCATACGTTTAATTTCTTCTTCTGTTAATCCAGATGAAGCTTCAATACGTACATCTTGGCTTTTTCCAGTAGCTTTATCCGTTGCAGATACTTTAATGATACCATTGGCATCAATATCAAAAGTTACTTCAATTTGCGGTACTCCACGTTGTGCTGGTGGTAAACCTTCTAAATGGAAACGACCAATTGTATTGTTGTCTGCTGCCATTGGACGCTCACCTTGCAATACATGGATTTCTACTGATGGCTGATTGTCTGCTGCTGTAGAGAAAACCTGAGATTTTTTAGTTGGAATTGTTGTATTAGATTCAATTAAAACCGTTAACACATTACCCATTGTTTCAATACCTAAAGATAAAGGTGTAACATCTAATAACAATACATCTTTAACTTCTCCTGTTAAAACACCACCTTGAATAGCTGCTCCAATTGCAACAACCTCATCAGGGTTTACTCCTTTTGATGGTTTTTTTCCGAAGAATTTTTCAACTTCTTCTTGAATTTTAGGCATACGTGTTGATCCACCTACTAAAATTACTTCATCAATTTCTGATAAAGAAATCCCTGCATCTTTTAATGCTTTTTCACAAGGTTTCATTGAACGTTTTACTAAATCAGCAGATAATTGCTCAAATTTAGCTCTTGTTAATGTTTTAACCAAGTGCTTTGGTCCTGAAGCATCTGCAGTAATATATGGTAAGTTAATTTCCGTTTTTGTAGACGCTGATAATTCAATTTTAGCTTTTTCAGCAGCTTCTTTTAAACGTTGTAACGCCATTGGATCTGCTTTTAAATCCATTGAGTTTTCTGCTTTAAAATCATCTGCTAACCAATCAATCAAAATTTGATCAAAATCATCACCACCTAAATGTGTATCACCGTTAGTTGCTAATACTTCAAAAACACCGTCACCCAATTCTAAGATAGATACATCAAAAGTACCACCACCTAAATCATAAACAACAATTTTTTTATCTTCATTTAATTTATCTAAACCGTATGCTAATGCTGCCGCTGTTGGCTCATTAATAATACGTTCTACTTTTAAACCTGCAATTTCACCAGCTTCTTTAGTTGCTTGACGTTGTGCATCATTAAAATATGCAGGAACAGTAATTACCGCTCTAGTAACTTCAGTTCCTAAATAATCTTCAGCCGTTTTCTTCATTTTTTGAAGCGTCATTGCTGATAATTCTTGTGGCGTATATAAACGACCATCAATATCTACACGTGGTGTATCATTATCTCCTTTTACTACTTTATAAGCCATTCTGCTTATTTCCGTACTACATTCAGAGAATTTGTTACCCATAAAACGCTTAATAGAAGCTACTGTTTTAGTTGGGTTAGTAACTGCTTGACGTTTTGCAGCATCACCAACTTTAATTTCTCCACCTTCAATAAAGGCAATTATTGATGGGGTTGTTCTTTTTCCTTCTGCATTAGGTATTACTACTGGCTCATTACCTTCCATTACAGAAACACAAGAGTTGGTTGTACCTAAATCAATTCCAATTATTTTACTCATTTTTATTTATTTTATTATATATTATTCAAAAATTTTCAAGTTACAATAGTCAATTTGTGTGCCATACCAATAAATATGACATCGTGTCAGTTATTATTTTAGTTTTATTTATTTGGGCGTTCCCCAAATCCTTATCAGTCTCGGGGCGGGCTAACCACTATATCTTTTTACGTGTTCTCTATACATTCCGATAATAAAAATCGGAATACTCGAACAGGCGTAAAAAGGATGCCGTTCATATCCCTAACGCAAAAAAAAGTTTATATTTGCTCCGTTTTGAAATATTCAAAATCATTTAAATAATACCTAAAAATATGCAACAAATTAGTGTTTTTGACATGTTAAAAATAGGCGTAGGCCCTTCAAGTTCTCATACTTTAGGTCCTTGGCGTGCAGCAGAACAATGGCTTATTGAACTTCAAGAAAAAAATTATTTTGATTCAATCACTTCTGTTTCTATTGATTTATATGGTTCTTTATCATTAACAGGTAAAGGACACGCTACTGATTTGGCTATTTTATTAGGATTAAGTGGTACCGATCCTGAGTATATTCCTGTAGAAGATATTCAATCTATTATTGATACTATAAATGAAACCAAATCCTTAAATTTAGGAGGTATCCGTAATATTGACTTTGCCCCTACAAATATTATTTTTAATAAAGATTTTTTACCTTTTCACCCTAACGGGCTCATATTTACAGGTGTTTTAGAAAACGGAACTAAAATTACAAGTACATTCTACTCTATTGGAGGTGGGTTTATTACTAAAAATGAACCTGAAAATGAAATTGTAAAAAAATCTCTTGGCTATAAATTTCCGTTTCCAATACATCTTGCTACGGACTTATTAGCACACTGTAAAGCTGAAAATAAAACTATTTCACAAATAGTTTTTGAAAACGAAAAAGCTATCCGTACTG
Source organism: uncultured Kordia sp. (assembly GCA_964608925.1). GTDB lineage: Bacteria > Bacteroidota > Bacteroidia > Flavobacteriales > Flavobacteriaceae. The sequence continues at coordinate 2,214 of CAZSQD010000132.1, read as the reverse complement.
AAAAAGAAATTAATGCTGAATTGCTGCGCATTTGGAAAACCATGCAAGAGTGTATGTATATTGGCGCACATACCGAAGGTTTTTTACCTGGAGGCTTAAATGTGCGTAGGCGTGCTTTTGATATGCATCAAAAATTAAAAAAAGGAATGGAGTATACTTGTCCAGAAAGTTGGATGCAGAGTATACGTACAATAGAAATAAAATTTAGAGAAATTTTTAAGTGGGTAAGCTGTCATGCCCTTTCTGTAAATGAAGTAAATGCTTCTTTAGGAAGAGTGGTTACCGCACCTACAAATGGTAGTGCTGGTGTTATACCTGCTGTTTTAATGTACTATTTAACCATTGATAACCATAAAGCTGACTTTAAACAAATTAAACAGTTTTTATTAGTAGCTGGTGAAATTGGAAGTATTTTTAAAAAAAATGCAACTATATCTGCCGCAATGGGAGGCTGTCAAGCCGAAATTGGCGTGTCATCCGCAATGGCAGCTGGAGCACTATGTGAATTATTAGGAGGCTCTCCTGATCAAGTATTAATTGCTGCCGAAATTGCTATGGAACATCATTTAGGTTTAACCTGTGACCCTATTGGCGGGCTAGTGCAAATACCGTGTATTGAACGCAACTCAATGGGCGCTATAAAAGCTATTAATGCCGCTGAATTGGCGCTTGATAGTGACCCCAAACATGTAAAAGTACCGCTGGATAAGGTTATTGAAACCATGTGGGAAACCGCAAAAGACATGAATACAAAATATAAGGAAACTTCTGAAGGTGGTTTAGCGGTATCCGTAAATTTAGCCGATTGCTAATTACAGGGCAATAGGAATCAACACATTACTATTCAATATTTATAAGCTTAATACGTAATTTTTAGAAAAATTATTTAACACCTTGTTTAGGCACTCCCTTAGGGGCGGGCTAACCACTATGTCTTTTTTTTGGCATAAACACTAAAAAAAGGATATCGTTTATATCCCAAATGCAAAAAAGAGCACTATACAGTACTCTTTTTCAACTTATTAAATAAATCTTGGGGTAAACTTATTTAATTATTCTGTCATTAATATATCAAAATAAAATTGACCCGTCCAGCAGTTTGATGATTGGTCTCCAAAAGTATCCGTTCTCGTAATATTCATTGTTATTGAACCTGCTGATTTTTGAGCATAATTTAAACTAAAAGTATCTGGAAAAACACTACTGTTATTGGCTGACATTATCATACCTGATGGTGTAAATGGCAACACTGGGTTAAAATTATATCGTACTTGTAATCGTTCTGGGGTAAATGGAGCAATTAAATCTCCATCTGTACTCACCACTCCTGCTGATGTTTGTTGTACTAAAATTTCCCAGGAAACTGTAGTTGATACTCCTCTAATATTAATATTAAAATTCCCTGTACTTCCTACTGAATTTGAATTACAAATTGGAATTTCCATTTCCTGAAATTCTATAATATTTGGAACATTAACTATGTTATTATTTGTTAAAGTTTGCCATGAAGCATTTCCGTTTGTATCAGACATTAATACTTTCCCTGTACCTTGATTGCCGTCTACTATTCGAAAAACCGATGCAGACACAGCACTCGTAATTACAATATCATCAATATAGACGGCATCATCATGACTAGACGTGTTCCAATCTTTTACATACCTCCATTCCAAAGTATGTGTACCTGCACTTAACGCAAAGGATTCTTGAGAATAAGGTATTATTCCATACCAATCTCCACCAAATTGTGTACCATCAATATAAAATCGTAAAACATCCCAAGACTGAGTACTCACTTTTTTATAAAAACTTACCGTACTAGCTACAGGCACAGTAACTGTATAAAACATTGAAGAAGTTTCATCATCTGAAATTGCTCCTGATTTTACTGCTTGAGCACCTCCATTTACATTTGTACTTTGTAAGCTCCAATCAGTAGATGTTAAGGGTGCTAATGTTGTTTCAAAATCTTGATCTAAATTTGTAGGATAACCGGAAGCGTCTTCAATATGCAATTTAGTAGAGGGAGAACTTGTTCCAATTCCTACATTACCTGTATTAGCGTTAAACATATCTGTACCATTAGCATGCATAATCCAATCATTATCCACCCCACCTCCAACAAAAGGTGTCCAAACACCTAATGTATAGTAATAAAACCCTACTGTATTATCTAATTGATAAATTAATAAACCTTCAGCTGGTGATGCAATT
>CAZSQD010000131.1:0-7154 GCA_964608925.1 uncultured Kordia sp. | reverse complement strand
GATTATCATATTTTAAAATCTTATGAAAATATAGGTTTAGAGAAAAATGTAAACTTAGGTTGGGGTATTTTTGGTTGGATAAACAAATGGATATTCATACCTGTTTTTGCGTTTTTAAGTAAAATTTTTGCTGCAAGTTTGGGCTACGGATTAATCATTATTTTAATGACTATTGTAGTGCGTATCTTCATGTCGCCATTGGTATATAAATCTTATTTATCAAGTGCAAAAATGAAGGTTATACGTCCAGAAATGGAAAAGATTAACGCTAAATATCCAGATAAAAAAGATGCGATGAAGCGTCAGCAAGAAACCATGAAAATGCAGCGAGAATCTGGAGTAAGTATGCTGTCTGGTTGTATACCAGCCGTAATACAAATGCCAATATTTTTTGCGTTATTTCGCTTTTTCCCATCAGAGATAGGAATGCGTCAAAAAAGTTTTTTATGGGCGGAAGATTTATCGGCTTATGATAGTGTGTATGAGTTAGGGTTTAATATACCTATGTATGGTAATCATATTAGTTTGTTTCCAATATTTGCATCGGTAGCCATCTTTTTCTATATGCGTATGACGCAAAGTCAACAAGCAAATATGCAAGCACCAACGCAAGAAGGGATGCCAGATATGCAAAAAATGATGAAATACATGTTGTATTTTTCACCATTAATGATGTTGGTATTCTTTAATAATTATGCGTCAGGGTTGAGTTTATACTATTTTGTATCTAACTTATTAACCATTACCATTATGTTGGTGATTAAAAAGTTTATTATTGATGAAGATAAAATTTTAACAAAAATACACGCCAATAGGGCACAACCTAAAAAGCAAAATAAATTTCAGCGTAAAATGCAACAAATGATGGAAGAAGCTGAAAAACAAAAACAAGCAGGTAAGAAAAAATAATAAACCTTGTTTTAAGTATCTAATACCAATTTAACATTTTAATGTCGCAATGAAATCGTTTAATTTTCATCCTATTTTCGTTAAAATATTGACCCATAGCAACGGCTATGTTTAAATATTTTGCCTTAATATAATAAAAATTATTTCAATTCATTTATACAACATTAAAAAATTAAATTGGTATAAAAGGGCAATATCTAAATTTAGATATTGCCCTTTTTCCTTTTGAGTAATAAACTACCTTATACCCAAGGGTACGAGGTATTAAAACAATCGTTTATATTAACGTTACCAACAAGCCCGTAAAATGGCATAACATTTGCAATGAATTCACTATATTTATATTTTAAATAAATAATTATGGCTATTGAAAACTTTTTATCACCAGATGCAGTAAGAAATTTAGCAATTGAAGAAGCAGGAAATGCGCTAAAAAATCTAAATGCACAAATAGTAAATGAGCAAACATTTGAAGTTAAATCTCAAGTAGATGCTCAAACTTATGATGCAACTAATGATTTCCAAAAACAAGTTTATCTTGAGCGTAGCCGAAAGGCGAAATTAGAGGCTCTAAGTGATCCAGATCCAATGGAGTTGGCAAATACGCTCTTGGCGGAAGTGGCGAGTCTGACAGGTGATGAGAGAGTGGCGTTTTTGAGAGAAAATAAAGAGCGGATAGCCGATATTATTAAATCTTTAGGAGATAAGGCGGGAAAAGTTGTAGATAAGACAAACGAACTTAATAATGAAGCAAGTAAGGCATCTGCTACAAAAGGAAAAGATGCGGCAAATCGTATTTATGCGTATGCAAAAAAACTATCACTAGAAAGTCGTAGAATTTATGCGAAGCAAACTAGTATGGAAGATCTCCAAAAAAAGGCAAGCATACCAACAAAAGAAGATATAGCGGCGGAAAGAGCAAAACTAAATCCTGCAGACATAGTTGATAGTTATGAGAACATCGCGGGAACTCCTAATTTAAGTAAATTGGTGGAGGAAATGCAGATGAGTTTTAAAGAGAAAAAAATAGGCGCAGACCGAGTGCAGCTGCAGTTTTTTATTAATGAAGTTTATACGAGCTTTAAGGCAGATACAAAGCATGTTGTGAGTTATGAAATCACACTTGCTCCTGCTGATGAAAGTGGTATTTCTAATGCCATAATTATTGATTTATTAGCTAAAGACGGAAAACACTACTTAAAAAAATTTGCTTTAGAATCAGGGAAAGTGGAAGAGTATGATAGATGGGAAGATGAAAAATGGAGTGATATACAAGAAACTTATGAATTAGCCAAAGAAGATTTAAAATCCCGCGAAAAAGTTTCTATGGTAAATAACTAGAAACTAAAATCCCGCGAAATCTGTAGTTTCAGATGGAGATGGTTTTGCGTTTACAGATTTCACACCAGGAGCAGATGCATACGTACTTACTTTTAGTAAAGAGGGATATGTTGATTTTAGTGCAACCTTAACCGCCAATAAAGCAGGTGAAGAAGACGGCGAAGGTGTAGATAATCTCTATACGTTAGATTATCCAAATCATAGCAGTGAAGCCGTTATGTCGGGTGATGGTAGCATCGCTATAACTGATCCTATTAAAATGTATCTAGAAGAGCACGTCATCGCCAGTGGAAAACTAAGGCAACAAGTAGAAGGTGGCGAAATAGAGGACTTAACTGATACATCGGTTGATATTGTTATAGATGGGAAAGTCCAAAGTACTATGCGTGCCCCAAATGGTGGAGAATTTGAGATTATGGGTTTTTTTGAAAATGAAGATGGAGATGCCGAGGTAATAGTTACTTTTAAGTCGAAACATTTTGAAGATAAAGAGATGAAGATTGATAATAGTAAGAATACGTTACAAGTTCAGGATGTCGTTCTAGATAAAGCAACAATGGCGCTAATTCGCCAACGAAACCAAAAAAAAATGACAGGGTTTGGGTGTAATGAAACAATGCCAAAATATTTTTTAGCCTTGTAAATTATCCAAAAAAGCATCCATGTTTATCTTCTTCTAAAACGTTAATTATTTTAGTAAGGTGTGTTGCGGTTGGGAAAGGTTCATATAACTCCCATTTACCATTAGCTCGCATCCAGTATAAACTCCACAATTGTGTTGTTTTATAAAACCTAATTTTCACAAAAGGGATGTGTTCAATCTTAGAAGAATTATCCCATTCAGGTCTAATTTCAAATATTTCAATAATTTGGTTAATAAAAGAATATCCAATATCAAGTTGCTTTCTAATTTCTAAGTCTTCAGGGCGTATTGTTGCTACATAGTTTTTAATAGTAGTCTCATTGATGTTTATAGTAATTTTTTTTTCCATTATTTATGGGTGTTTATTAAAGTATATTGCATGAAATCACCCGCTTTCAAACCCCATGTATCACTTAAACCGGCATTAATTTCTAATACATATTTAGCAGGTGCTTCGGAAAAAAGAGAACTTTCGTTTAAAGGTTTGGCATTTTTGGAAATATTAATAATTTTTTTATCGGCACTAATAAAAATAAGATCTAAAGCTATGTAGGTGTTTTTCATATAAAAACTACGTACACGTATGTCCTTATCTTCAAAAATAAAAAGCATTGCCTTATCAGTATCCATTTGTTTGCGATACATTAAGCCTGTTTGATGCTCAAAATCATTATCAGCAATTTCAATTTTCAATTCTTTTTTAACGGTATTGGTACTACCTAAAATTTGTAAATTCCCTTCGTGTTTAAATTTAATTTCTGATACCGTAATATTATCTTCGGTATTGATTTTTTTACACGAAAAAGTAAAAGCACTACACAAAACTAATATTAAAATGGATTTTAAACTCATATTAAACAGTTTTTTTATAGGGTCTAAACATACAGTATAAACCAATAATAATAAAGGGTATACTCAACCATTGCCCTGTGGAAAGTTGTGCAATACTACCAAGAGAATCTTCAAAACCACCTTGTGATTTCTTGTAAAATTCAACAAAAAATCTAACCGTCCAAAGCAATACTAAAAATAGCCCGAAAATATAAAAAGGTTTGTCTTTTTTATTCGTTTTCCAATAGGTAAAATATAAAATTGCAAATACAAAAATATAACAAATAGATTCATACAATTGTGCAGGGTGGCGTAAGGGTACTGCCTCTAAAAGAGATGTAAATTTAGGGTTGTTTGCAATAGCATGATAGGCTTTGTTAACGTCATTAATACCCGTTGCTTGTACGGCTTCATAGGGTCTGTAAAACTGTCTAATAAATTTAAAGCCATAATTACTATTGGTCACTTTACCAATAATTTCCGAATTCATTAAGTTTCCCAAACGCACAAAAATAGCACCAAATGCAACGGGAATAACAATCCTATCTAAAATCCAACCTATTTTAATGGTAGGATATTTTTTATGGTAAAAATACATAGCAACAATAACACCAATAGCCGCACCATGACTTGCTAAACCTGCAATACCTGTAAATTTAAAAGGATTAAGCCTAAAGGGTAAAATAATTTCTAATAAATGGTTTTGGTAATAATCCCAATCGTAAAAAAAAACGTGCCCTAAACGAGCGCCTAATAAAATAGAAACTACGGCATAGATAAAAAGGGTGTCTAATTTTTCCAAATCAATATTTTCCTTTTCAAATATTTTTTTCATGATTTGTAACCCTACCAAAAAGGAAATTACAAACATTAAACTATAGTATTTTATGGGTAACGGTCCTAATTGGATTAACGTATCATTAGGATTCCAGTTGATGGATAGTAAAGTCATTTTTTATCAATTTTTAAAAAAGTAAATATAAGAATATGTAGGCAATTAGGTTTCTAATTTCTTGTTAATTTATTTGTACGGATAAGTATACATCATTTAAGGGCCATTCGCCCTTGTCAATAGCAATTTTTGCAATTTCATCTACAACACTTAAACCTTTGGTAACCCGCCCAAAAGCGGTATGTTCTTGATCTAAATGGTGCAAACCTTTTTCTTTATGTACAATAAAAAACTCAAAAGCATCTGATTGTTTCTTGGGGTTCTCGTTCCATCTTCTGGCAGCAGATAGTGTTCCTTTATGGTGTTTGTATTTTGACACAAATTCAGGAGGAATTTTATACCTACCTATTTTTTTACGAAGCGCACTCGTTTTAGGATTGTCAGACTGACCAGCTTGAATAATAAAACCTTCAACAACCCTATGAAAACACGTGGTATTAAAATAACCTTGGTTAATTAAAAATAAAAAATTAGCACGATGCAAAGGCGTTTTTTTATACAAATGTATGTGTATATCACCCAAACGCGTGTGAATAACTACGTTAGTTTGCGTGTGTTTTTTGCCGTAAGCTGTTAAAAAAGCAATTGCATTTTGTTGCGTAATCATGGGTTTTGTTTCTGCTTTTGTTTTTTGAATGGCTTTTGTTTTTTTATCAAAAAGTACTGGAGTTTTCTTTTCTGCTTTTTTTACTACAGTTTGTGTATCTTGGCAACTCAATAGAACCGTAAATAATAAGAAAATAAATATTTTTTTTAGCATGACAATAGATGAGTTTCAAGCATTAATACCAAAAATTGCAACAGTAAATTTACCAGGTATTGATGCGCATTTTAAAATGGCTCCGTTAATGCGGATAAAATTAGGAAAAAATTTAGATGTTGCCGCCCGTAATCCTAAAAAATCTGCAGTTTTAGCATTATTATATCCTAATGAAGCGCAAGAGTTGCAAATGGTATTTATGTTACGTAAAACGTATAAAGGCATACATTCAAACCAAATTAGTTTTCCAGGAGGTAAGGTAGAAGACAGTGATAATAACCTCTTAGAAACCGCACTAAGGGAAACCTTTGAGGAAGTTGGCGTGCCAGCAAATACTATAAAAATTATAGCCAAACTAACAGCAACCTATATACCGCCTAGTAATTTTTTAGTGCAACCATTTTTAGGCTATTGTACTCAAAAACCAACATTTGTTTTAGACGCTAAAGAAGTAGAAAAACTAATAACAATTCCTTTAAAATCTATTTTAGATGATGCGTATGTAACCTCAAAAATAATTACCACATCCTACGCAAAAAATATAGAAGTACCTGTTTATAAATTTAAAGAAGATGTAATTTGGGGAGCAACAGCAATGTTATTAAGTGAGATAAAAGAGCTATTGTTATTAGTTAAATAATAATTTCTTTACATTTGTAATTGCGGTATGATAGCCCAAAAAAATTAATTCTCCAATTTTACATAGAGCGTTAATACAATAAAAATGAATACCTGTTACCTTTGGGTTGAGCAGGTTTATTACAATAAACAATAAAATATTTATGGGATTATTTAAACAAAATCCTTTCGGACATATACTTTTTCTTAAAAAATTCTTAATCAGGATCATAGCGGTTTTTACACATCGTAGATATCGTGGTTTTAATGAATTACATATAGAAGGTTCTGAAATTATTAAAAACCTACCTGATGCAAATGTATTATTTGTAGCCAATCATCAAACTTACTTTGCGGATGTAATAGCTATGTTTCATGTGTTTAACGCCAGTTTAAGTGGGCGAGAAGACTCTATTAAAAACATAGGCTATATCTGGCAACCTAAATTAAACATTTATTATGTAGCTGCAAAAGAAACCATGAAATCGGGTTTTTTACCAAAACTATTTGCCTATGCAGGAGCCGTAAGTATTGACCGTACTTGGCGTAGTAAGGGGGAAGATGTAAAGCGTCAAGTAAAAATGAGTGATGTAAGTAATATAGGTACCGCCTTAAAAGACGGTTGGTTAATTACATTTCCGCAAGGTACAACCACACCATTTAAGCCTATTAGACGTGGTACTGCACACATTATTAAACAACATAAACCCATTGTAATCCCTATTGTAATTGATGGTTTTAGGCGTTCTTTTGACAAAAAAGGCTTGCGTTTAAAGAAAAAAGGAATCCTACAATCTTTTATTATAAAAAAACCCTTAGTAATTGATTATGAAAACGACTCCGTAGATGCTATTGTAACCCAAATTGAGTACGCAATAGAGCAGCATGAATCGTTTTTAAAAGTAATACCAAATGAGACTTTAAAAGAAATTGAAGCCTTAAATGAAACCCGTAAATGGGAGTATTAATTAATGCTTATATCTGGTGTAGTAGCTATTAATTTGGGCGTTTCCCTAAAAAAATAGGGTCGGGCTTTCCGCTATATCTGCTCCATTCAGTAACTTAACGCAACAAATCTAAAATATTAGATTTGTAAAATG
>CAZSQD010000130.1:0-7177 GCA_964608925.1 uncultured Kordia sp. | reverse complement strand
CTGGTGGTGCTTATTTGCCAATTATGAGTGATGAAGCTTTAATTGTTGATAAAACAGGAAGTATCTTTTTAGCAGGTAGTTATTTAGTAAAAGCAGCTATTGGCGAAAATATAGATAATGAAACTCTAGGTGGAGCAACTACTCATTGTGAAGTTTCTGGAGTAACAGACTATAAGGCTAAAGATGATAAAGATGCTTTAGATACTATAAAACGTACTATGGGCAGAATTGGTGACTTTGATAAAGCTGGTTACAATAGGGCTACTCCTACCCGTCCATCTGAAAATGAAAAAGATATTTACGGTATTTTACCAAAATCAAGATCTGATCAATATGATATGAAAGAAATTATCAAACGTTTGGTTGATAATTCGGAATTTGATGAATACAAAGCTGGTTACGGTAAAAGTATCATTACCTGTTATGCCCGTATTGATGGTTGGGCAGTTGGTATTGTTGCCAACCAACGTAAAGTAGTGAAAAATAAGAAAGGTGAAATGCAATTTGGCGGTGTTATTTATAGTGATAGTGCTGATAAAGCTACACGTTTTATTGCCAACTGTAACCAAAAGAAAATTCCGTTAGTATTTTTTCAAGACGTTACTGGTTTTATGGTAGGTAGTAAAAGTGAACACGGTGGCATTATAAAAGATGGTGCTAAAATGGTAAATGCCGTTAGTAATAGTGTTGTACCTAAATTTACCATTATTATGGGTAACTCTTATGGTGCTGGTAATTATGCAATGTGTGGTAAAGCGTATGACCCACGTTTAATTGTTTCTTGGCCAAGTGCAAATTTAGCAGTTATGAGTGGTACTGCTGCTGCAAAAGTATTATTGCAAATAGAAAAAGCTTCACTCTTAAAAAAAGGAGAAGAAATTACTCCCGAAAAAGAAGAAGCGCTATTTAACAAGATAAAAGATAAATATGATAATCAAATATCTCCATACTATGCAGCTTCTCGTATTTGGACAGATGGTATCATTGACCCATTAGATACCCGTAAATGGATATCATTAGGTATTGAAGCTGCTAACCACGCTCCTATTGAAAAACCATTCAATTTAGGCGTTATACAGGTGTAAACACGCTGTTTTTCATAATTATAAACCTTATTACATAAAAAAATAGTATCTTAGGGTTTCTATATTAAATAACAACTTAAAAACATAAAAAAAATGTCAGGAATTTTAGATTTATTAAACAGTGATTTAGGTAAAACATTAATTAGTGGAGTTGCTGGACAGTCTGGACAATCAGCAGACAAAACATCTTCATTATTAACCATGGCTTTACCGGTTTTAATGGGTGCTATGAAGCGTAATGCTGCTACTCCAGAAGGAGCTGCAGGATTAATGGGAGCATTAGAAAAACATGATGGTTCTATCTTAGATAACCTAGGTGGTTTATTTGGTGGTGGTGTAGATCAAAATATAATGCAAGATGGTGCTGGAATATTAGGTCATGTTTTAGGAGGTTCACAAGATAACGTAGCCAACGCATTAGCTCAAAAATCTGGTATGGATATGGGGTCTGTAATGAAAATATTATCTGTAGCTGCACCAATAGTTATGGGATATTTAGGAAAACAAAAAAGACAACAAAATATAAGTAACCAAAACGGTATTGGCGATTTATTAGGGGGCTTATTAGGTGGAGGAGCTACTGCAAACAAGCAACAAAGTTTAATTGAATCTTTATTAGACGGTAATAACGATGGTAGCATTTTAGATGATGTTGCCGGTATGGTTCTTGGTGGCGGAAAAAAAGGTGGTCTTTTAGGCGGTTTATTTGGAAAATAAATACCTCACTATAAATTTTATAAACCGAACTTTAACAAGTTCGGTTTTTTTATACAAAATAATTATAAATTCAGTATTTTTACAGTTCTAAAAAAAAACCTGTGAAAAATTTTAAAAAAGAATGGCAGATTACAAAAAATTGGCAATTGCTATTTCCTTTATTAGGTATCATAGCATTACTTCTTTCAGGATATTTAATTGCTAAATTAATACTTCAAAAGTATGAGTTCAATAATACTATTTTATTATGTTTTCTATCCTTTTTTGTAGCCTTTTTTGTAGCCTACATACTATTGAATTTAGTGCTCAAAATTTTTACAAAATTAAAATATAAATGGAACATTAATCAACGATGGGAACTCATTGCTATCTTTTTAGTATTTTCCGTTACAGGAAGTTTAGCCGCAAAAATATCAGGACCCATTACTGAAGCTATTGGTTTACAAAGCTTAGATAATAAATTTTTATTTTGGGTGATTAGAATTTTAATCATCTACCCTATTTATCAAATATTATTAGTAGGTATTGGCTGGTTATTTGGACAATTTACCTTCTTTTGGGCGTTTGAGAAAAAGATGCTAAAACGTATGGGATTCAAACGGTTTTTTAAAGATTCTTAAAATAAATATCATTACTGTCCGATAAAAGATATAAGACCACTTCACTTTAAGACACAAGAGAAAAGATTATATTTAAACTAATTGACAATCAGCTTATTTGTTAATTATATTTGATGCAAACTAAATCCTATTTTTAAAATACGAATAGCAAGATGTTTTACTCTTGTGCTCTTGTAAATCACGCTATCATTCACTTCAAATGATTTTTACTTTTTTTTAATCGGACAACATTAATAAAATATTATAAACCTGAAGTTTATTCCTGTAAATTCATAATAATAATAATATACCTTTGCCTTTCTAAAAATCAATAAAACTATAATAATTTTAATTTATGAAAAAAGTATTCTACACCTTTGGTCTTTTAGCAATATCATTAATGTCTTGTGAAAGTAATTCAGATGACGGACCTATTTTACCTATTAATAACAACAGTATATTACCTACTAAAGTAGATATTGCCTATTCTGATGGTAGTACTGAAACAATACAATATACTTATAGTGGTATGACACTTATAAAAGAAGAATCTTCAGAAGGTTACTATACTGATTTTATTTATGGAAATAATAAATTAACTGATATTAATTTTTATGATGCTCCAAATGACCCCATTTTAGAATCTTACACTTATGATACTCAAGGAAGAATCGCTACAATTTCAACAAATATAGTTGGTGTTGGAGTTTATGATTATAGCTTAGCCTATAGTGCTAATAATACCGTAATTACAACCACAAGTACAACAATCCCTGGTAATCCAACAGACGTACTTACAATTAGCAATGAAAATATTGCTACTTACGTTGAAGGAGGTATTTTCACCAATACGTATACTTACGATACTCAAAATGCTCCTTTTAAGAACATCACTAATAGAAATATACTACGTACAATTGATTCTGAAAACAATTCTGCTATATTTTTCACCCTAAACAACTTATTAACAGAAGATATTCAATCAACTTCAGTTAATGAAAATTACACCTATACGTATACCTATACTACAGATGGTTTTCCAAGAATAGCTACCGAAAATGACGGAGGTGATCTTACAACATACACGTATACCTATAACAATGATTAAATAATAGCATTATTTAATCTCTTAACATAAAAACAAAGCATACAAAATAAATTTGTATGCTTTGTTTGTTTTATTTTCTACAAAACGGATTTTGTATTCCGTTTGTATTATTAAATTTGAGAGGTATTTAAAATACGTCTCTCACCATATACGCTCTGTCTATGCCTCTGTAATATCAATAATATCACCTGTAATTTTACGTCCTTTTAAAACATATTGGTAAATCCACGTTAAGGTAAAAGTGGGTATAATATCTAATCCAGGAGCAAGCTCTTCAAACAAACTCATTAAACCAGCAACTTTACCTGTCATACCTCTATACATACGTGTCATTATTAATGCGGAAACTGGTGCCCAAATAACATCGCCAAATTCTCCTATAAAAGGTAAGGCAAAAGATGCCATACCTATTGCGTCAAATAATAGACTTAAGGCTAATTTTTTATATTTATCGGTTATAATTGGTTCTGTATTCATTTTTGATTTTAATTTTATGGGTTAACAATCAAATAGATACAATAAGTATGCCGAAAAAAAGCAGCTAAAACTTACCTATTTACATGTTTCTAATAATTTGCTATGCAATACATCGTATTTATTTACACTTAATCGCATAAGTTACTAAAAAACAACTCATTATGTGAAACATATCATTTTTTTTAATAACTTTCAGTCAACAATTAACTTAAATTTTTAACTAATGAGAAACTTTATTATTTCAATCATCATTTTCCTGCTTTGGGCATTTTTAGGAATGTGGTGGTATTACTCGTGCCCTATGTGTGCCAATGAAATGGCAGAAAAAACAAATACCGTTAAAGAAGCGGTTGTGGTACCCATAGAGGAAACTACTATAAACACTTACAATGGCTTTAATATTGCCAATGCTATTGGTGCAGATGCATTTAATTTTCAAGATGAAATGCAAATTTTTAATCATAAAGATTCTACAGGAATCGTACATTTTCCTGAAAGAACAATGCGTTTTAAAGATTCTGTTTTTGCATATTTAAATCGCAATCAAAACAAAGTATTACACATCACTGGTTGGTATAAAAATGGAGAGTGGAGAAATAATGACGAAGCACAAAACTTTGGTTTAGACCGAGCAGGATACATAAAAAACATGTTAACCAAATTTGGTATAAACGGAGATAGAATAAGTCTTTCAGCCAATAAAGAAGGTTATAATTACGCTAATGGGCATTATAATGGCGGGGTTAATATGCAATTTAAAGATATTGAAGCTGCACGCGCAGCAACAATAGATGAAGGTATTACCAATAAAATTTTATACACACGTTTTAATGCAAGAAATTTTAAACCTGACAATACCCTACAAGGATATGCAAGTGAATTGAAAAATTACTTAGCAAAACACCCAAATAAAACGGTAACTATTACCGGACATACGGACAGTGTTGGTGATGCAGCTAATAATGAAGTTTTAGCACGTGATAGAGCTACAAACGTAATGAATTACTTTGCACAACGTGGTGTTGATAAAGCAAAAATGAAACGCTTTTCTAAAGGAGAAACTATTCCTGCAGCAACAAATGCTACTCAAGAAGGTAGAGCAAAAAATAGAAGAATAGAAATTAAAGTAAACTAAATAACAATTAAAAATACAAACTATGTCAAATATATTTAACGCAAACAATTGCATACAATGGTGGTGCTTATTAGCCTTAATGTTCCTTTCTTTCTTATTAGGATGGTTATTATCAAGGTATTTTACAAAAAAAACATACCAAGAAGATTTAGATAATTGCTTAGCAGAAAACAAACGTTTAAAAACTAATACGGGTAAAAAAGAAAAAAAACACGCTAAAACAACCTTTGCTCCCAAAGAAGTAAAAGCGGTAAAAACAATGGAACGTTCTGGTGTTACTGCTGCAGGTGGCTTAAACTTTGCCAGCTTTGGTGCGGCTACAAAAGCAACTGCTAACGATTTAAAGCGTATTAGCGGTGTAGGACCCGTTATTGAAGAAAAACTAAACTCTATTGGTATTTATACTTTTAATCAAATTAGTAATTTTACAGATCATGATATTCAGCAAGTAACCGATTTAATTGCATTTTTTCCAGGAAGAATTTTACGTGACGATTGGCGTGGTCAAGCAAAAGTATTAAAAGATGGTGGTCAAACCGATTTTAGTAAACGTGTTGACAACAAAGATGTTGATTATGGTAAAAGTGAAGACGACCGTTACGGAAATAAAAGCTAATCATAGTGCGATAGCTTATATTTTTTAACTTAATAAACATCAAAATACACTTTGGTTTTAATACCGTAGTTTGAAGTTTATTTGGTATAATTTCAAAAACCTCAAGATTTATTTCTTGAGGTTTTGTATTTTACCATACTATGAAATGGAAAAATGCTTTAACCGACTATAAACACTACCTAAAATTAGAACGTGGTCTTTCAAATAATTCCATTATAAACTATGAATTAGATGTTTTAAAACTCATACGTTTTTTAGAAACTACACAAAACACCAGTACTCCACTACGTATAGATACTACCACGGTAAAAGACTTTATTTATCAAATTGCTAAAGTGGTTAATGAACGCTCACAAACCCGTATTATATCAGGTTTAAAAAGCTTTTTCAACTATTTAGTTTTTGAAGATTATAGAGACGATAATCCTATGGAACTCATAGAAGCCCCAAAAATTGGTAGAAAACTACCTGACACCCTTTCCGTAACTGAAATAGATCAAATTTCTGATGCGGTAGATTTGAGTAAACCAGAAGGGCAGCGCAACATAGCTATTATAGAAACCCTTTACGGTTGCGGTTTACGCGTATCTGAACTCACACATTTAAAAATTTCCGATTTATTTTTTGATGAAGGTTTTATAAAAGTAACTGGTAAGGGTAATAAACAACGTTTTGTACCCATTAGTAAACTTACTCAAAAATACATTACTATTTATAAAAATGAAATTAGAACTCACTTAAATATTACCCCTAAAGACATTGATATTTTATTTTTAAACCGAAGAGGAAAACAACTTACACGTGCAATGATATTTACTATTGTAAAACAATTGGCTGAAAAAACAGGAATGCATAAAAACATTAGTCCGCATACCTTTAGGCACTCCTTTGCAACACATTTATTAGAAAACGGAGCCGATTTACGTGCCATACAACAAATGTTAGGGCATGAAAGTATTACCACTACAGAAGTATATTTACATTTAGATAGAAGTTTTTTAAGTGAAGTTATTGAGCAATATCATCCTAGAAAAGATTTTTAACCCACTAAAAGGTATTGCTTTCAAGTGAAAAAATCTGCCATCTTGACACCAAACCTAAAATGGTATATTACTTGACTATCCTAATCTTTAAGAAAACAAACATTAAAATAAATATACAATGGCAAAAGGAAATATAAACGTATCAGTAGAAAATATTTTTCCGCTGATAAAGAAATTTTTATACTCAGATCACGAAATATTTTTACGTGAGCTAATCTCAAATGCAACTGATGCTACTTTAAAATTAAAGCATCTCACCCAAATTGGAGAAAGTAAAGCCGATTATGGCAACCCAATAATTGATGTTAGAATTGATAAAGAAGGGAAGAAAATTCATATTACTGATCAAGGTTTAGGAATGACTGCTGAAGAGGTTGAAAAATACATCAATCAAATT
>CAZSQD010000129.1:0-7247 GCA_964608925.1 uncultured Kordia sp. | reverse complement strand
ACCCCTGATAATATTTCCATTTTTTAAATAAACGACATCTTGCAGGTTGCTATTCTGCGCTATTGATAAAGCCGAAATGAAGATCATTAATAGCAAAGTGATTTTTTTCATCAAGTGATTTTTTTTAACATCTAATGCGCAAATATATATAATTCGGGCGTATAAGCCAAATGTTTTAAATAGAATGTTTGGAAATTTGATTTATGCTTACTGATAATCAATTTTTAGAGAAACTGGGAAAAAAGATAGAGAAGCTTGGATGTGAAAAATTCAAGTTACAATATCATTTTTCTGAAGCGTGTGATATTGATACGCGTACTTTACGCAGAATTATTAGAGCAAAACAAAACCCTACCGTTTTAGTATTACGAAAAATCGCAAAAGGCTTAGATATTAGTTTAATGGAGTTAATTGACTTGTAATACTTTAAAAAAACACATAACAGTAAGCACATTTTAATGAGTTACTTGTGTAACTCCTCTACAAAGTCGGAATGACAAAAAAAGTCTTATTCAGCTAATAGAGTAATCTGTAAGTTAGCATAACTTAAAAATGTATTTACAAACCGAATTACAGATTGCCACGTCGCTCTTTCAGGCTCCTCGCAAAGACGGGTTCTTACCCTTCCAATCCTATTTTTAAAAAAGAGCAGATATCTTGTTGCGACTGTAACGTAATCCCGTCATACGTGATTTTAGACAAGTATAGTCCGTTTGGATAGGCAACACGTTTATTGTCCATTTTTGTTTGATTGGCTAAAATATCTTCAAACTGCGCTACGGATATTTTACCTTTACCAACATCTAACAAATACCCTACTAATATGCGTATCATCCCTCTTAAAAACCGATTTGCAGTAATGGTAAAGCGCATTCTTTTTTGGGATTCATCTACATATAATTTAGCAAAACTTACTTTACAAATGGTATCATGATATAGGTGCGGTTGTTTGCAAGCGGCTTCAAAATTGTTATATTTTGAAATTAAATCACCTGCTTTTTGCATTGCCTCTAAATCCAGATTATCAATTTCATAATAGGAACTATGTTTCCCGAGAACAGGATCTTTGTACAGGTGTAAAAAATAATCATAGGTACGTGAAGTGGCATGATAACGTGCGTGTTTTTTTTCACTTACTTCAAAAATTTCATACACTACAATACTATTAGGTAAGTGTTTATTGAGCCTGAATTTTAAATCGAAATCAAAAACGTCTTCAATAGTAATATGAAATACATATTGACTTGCATGTACACCCGAATCCGTACGGCCGCAACCAAAAACATTAATTTTTTCTTTAAATATACATTGTAGTTTTTCCTCAATAACACCTTGTACGGTTACGGCATTGGTTTGCCATTGCCAACCGTGAAAGTGACTACCGTTATATGCTATGTGCAGGAAATATTTCAATTTTTTTATTAATAATTAAAGAAAATACATATTCTAAAATTTACTCGAATAGATGGTATTTTAATTTTACAAATCAAAACCTAAATCAGTACGGTAATACATGCCTTCAAAGTCGAATTTTTTAATGTTTTTATAAGATGTTGCTAAACACTCCTTAAAGTCTTTACCATAAGAAGTAACCGCAATTACACGTCCTCCGTTGGTTACTATTTTATCGTCTTTTAGGGTTGTACCTGCATGAAAAATTAGAGAATCATTTACGTTTTCTAATCCTTTTATTTCTTTTCCTTTTTGGTAGGCTTCTGGGTATCCGCCAGAAACGGTCATTACTGTACAAGCAGCTCTTTCATCTAACTCAAGTTCCACTTCGTTTAATGTTTGATTTCCTACTGCTTTAAATAAGGTAACTAGGTCTGTTTTTATACGTGGCAAAACTACTTCTGTTTCTGGGTCACCCATACGTACGTTGTACTCAATTACAAATGGCTCATTATTTACTCTAATTAACCCAATAAACACAAAACCTTTATACGGCATATTGTCTTTTTGAAAACCATTGATGGTTGGTTTTACAATGCGTGTTTCTATTTTTTCTAACATTATAGCATCTAAGAATGGTACTGGAGAAACTGCTCCCATACCACCTGTATTTAAACCTGCATCTCCCTCACCAATACGCTTATAATCTTTTGCATACGGTAAAATTTTATAGTTTTTACCATCGGTTAATACAAAACAACTCATTTCAATACCGTCCAAAAACTCTTCAATAACTACTTTAGCACTTGCGGCACCAAATTTAGCATCAACTAACATTTCTTTTAAAGAGTTTTTTGCCTCTTGTAAATCGTTAATAATCAACACACCTTTACCTGCTGCCAAACCATCTGCTTTTAAAACATACGGTGCGCTTAAGGTGTCTAAAAACGCATACCCTTTTGTTACCGTTTCCGCAGTAAAACTTTGGTATGCTGCTGTAGGTATGTTATGACGGAATAAAAACTCTTTTGTAAATTCTTTACTTCCCTCCAAGGTTGCTCCTAATTTTTCAGGACCAATAACCGTAACGTTCTTTAATTGTGCATCGGACAAAAAGAAATCATGAATACCATTTACCAAAGGATCTTCTGGCCCTACAACTACCATTTGAATATTTTCTGCAATTACAAAGTTTTTTATGGCTTCAAAATCGTTAACACTCAGGTTTATATTTGTTGCTATTTGCTGTGTACCTGCATTTCCTGGAGCTACAAATAAATTTTTACATTGCTTGCTTTGTGCAATTTTCCATGCAAAAGCATGCTCTCTACCGCCTGATCCTAATATTAAAATATTCATTTTTGTTGTGTTGATGTTATTAATTTCGATTTGATAAAAAATTGCTCAAAAATAAATTGAACAAAGTACCATACTGCTTTAAAAAGCCCAAAGTTAAGCGCCTTTCTGTAAAAATTAAAATTATGTTTGATTAAATTTAATTTATTTCCTGACAAACCTGTTTTATGTACCCTATATAATGCTAAAGACTCTGGTATTCCCATAGCATCACCTCCTTTTTCAATTGTTTTCAACCATAATGCCCAATCTTGTCGTTTTCTGATATTTGGCATATAAATTTTACCCAATTTCTGAACACTATACATACCCGTTAAATTACCTACATAATTACTTTTTAGTAATTTTTGATAATTCAAATTAGGTAATGCATTTACTTTTTTATGTAAGAGTTTACTTCGCTCATCTATCATTTCATAGGAAGAGAAACTCATGGCAATTTGGTGCTTTTCCATAAATGCTATTTGAGTTTCTAATTTTTGAGGTTTCCATAAATCATCAGCATCTAAAAAAGCTATATAATTTCCGTTTGCTTTTTTAATGGCTACATTTCTTGCTGCTCCAGCTCCTTGATTTTTAGTTTGTTTAAAAATTTTTATTCGACTATCCTCTTTAATAAAATCTTCAATAATAGCACAAGTGTTATCTGAAGAAGCGTCATCTATAATAAGCATTTCCCATTGCGTGTAGGTTTGATTTAAAACCGATTGTATGGTTGCTGCTATATATTTTTCTGAATTATATGATGGTGTAATAATTGAAACCATACTAATACGCTTTTTTATCGCCTATACAAAAATTAAATATCGTTTGAAAAATGATACGGATATCTAATATTATTGACCAATTATTAATGTAAAACAAATCTAACTTTACACGCCCAGAAATATCGGCATCAGATTTTATCTCACCTCTATATCCACGTACTTGAGCTAACCCTGTAATCCCTGGAACAATTAAATGACGTGCCATTAGCTGGGTATTATCTACTTGCTCGGCATACGCTTTATTATACGCTAACATGTGCGGACGTGGACCAACTACAGACATATTTCCTTTTAGTACATTAAAAAATTGAGGTAACTCATCCATACTGGTTTTACGCAAAAAAGCACCTATTTTAGTTACTCTTTTATCTTTTAAGCTAATGTGTGTTGTATTGTTTTGATTGCTGCGTAAAGTTCTAAACTTATAGCATCTAAATTTTTTATAATCCAACCCGTTACGTTCTTGTACGTAAAACAAATTCCCTTTTGACTCCATTTTTATTAAAACATATAATAACGGAATTAACCAAGATAGCACGAAAATTATTATTAAAACTGAAAAAACAACATCAAAAACACGCTTAAATAATCGGTTAATGGGTTTATTTAATGCCAACTCATTCATGGTGAGTACCGGAAAATAATCATAGTAATCTACCTCAAAACCTGATGCTAATATTTGATTAGAATCGGGAATAAATTTTAACGTTTTAAAATTTGTATTGGCATATTTAATAAGCTCTTGAATTTCTTCTTTTCGAAATTCACTAATAGAACAATAAATATCATCAATATTATTTTCTTTAATAAAGGTAAAACTATCTTTAAAATCACCTAATTTACCTACTGTTTTTTGATTGGTAAAAAAACCTAAATAATTATACCCGTAAATGAATTTTTTTAAAAAGAATACCGCTAAATCTTGTGTTGCTTTATTGTGCCCAATTACAATGGTATTACGTCTATTACCACCTTTTAATCGGTAGCTTTTTAACGCCCAATACATTACAAATTTTACGAATAAAAAAGCTAAAAATAAGCCTATTAAATAATAAAACACTTGAGGAACTTGTAACGTTGTAGGCCCAAAACTAAAATACGAAAAGTAAATAAAAGCGTACACCACATACTGTTTTACAGCAATAGTAATAATTTTTACAGGACTCGTAAACCTATAAATATTGTAATAGCCTATAAAAAAAGAACTCACTAACCAACCGATTATTAAAAACGGATAAAATATAGGAGAATCTGACCTTTCTGGATGCAAATAAACAATAAACAATACAATAAGTGCTATGTCTATTCCGTAAAGAATAGGACGTATTAACCCAGAATATCTTCCTCGTTTATGTTTCATTTAGTTCGTTTTAATAGCGGGACGATAGCCCATCCCGATAATTATCGGGAGGTTAATTTTTAGATGTTCTACATCTAAATTTAATGAATTAAAGCAATATACCTCGTGTTCTTAATTCGAGGTTTCTCAGCCTTAAAAACGAGAAAAAATCTACTTTCGTATATGGTTTTCAAAATCTTTATGTTCTTTTTTAAACAGCTCTTTTTCTGGTAAGCTTTTAAAATAATCTAAAGTAATTTTCATTCCTTCCGCTCTATCAACTTTCGGTTCCCAACCTAATATTTTTTTAGCTAATGTAATATCTGGTTGACGTTGTAAAGGATCATTTTGTGGCAAGTCTTCATAAATTACTTTTTGTGTGGTATTGGTTAATCGCATAATTTCTTCAGCAAAATCACCAATGGTAATTTCATGTGGATTCCCAATATTTACCGGTAAATGATAGTCACTTAGCAACAACTTATAAATACCCGCTACTTGATCTGAAACGTAACAAAAAGAACGTGTTTGTGTGCCATCACCAAAAACAGTTAAATCTTCACCACGTAATGCTTGCCCAATAAAGGCTGGTATTACACGTCCATCATTTAACCTCATACGGGGACCATAGGTGTTAAATATACGTACAATACGCGTTTCTAAGCCATGAAAAGTATGGTATGCCATGGTTATGGATTCTTGAAAACGTTTGGCTTCATCATACACACCACGAGGCCCTATGGTGTTTACGTTACCAAAATAATCTTCCGTTTGTGGGTGTACTAATGGGTCTCCATAAATTTCTGAAGTAGATGCTATTAAAATACGAGCGTTTTTTTCTTTTGCCAACCCTAATAAATTATGCGTACCTAATGACCCTACTTTTAAGGTTTGTATGGGTATTTTTAAATAATCTATTGGACTTGCTGGTGATGCAAAATGAAGTATATAATCTAATTGCCCAGGTACATGAATAAATTTAGTAATGTCATGATGACAAAATTCAAAGTTTTCTAATTTAAAAAGGTGTTCTATATTTTTTAAATCGCCCGTAATCAAGTTATCCATTGCAATTACATAATAGCCTTCTTCAATAAATTTATCACATAAGTGGCTCCCTAAAAAACCTGCTGCCCCTGTTATTAATATTTTTTTTTGCATCTGTATTTTTAATTTCTTCCTATTGAAAAGTATTGAATATTTTCTTTTACCATATCGGCAGTATCATATAAATTACGCCCATCAAAAATAACAGCATTACTTAGCTTTTCTTTTACTTTATTAAAATCTGGAGTTCTAAAAATACTCCATTCGGTACTAATAATTAAAGCGTCTGCATTATTTAATGCGTCATACATGTTTTTTGAAAAGGTGATTTTATTGTTATATTTTGCTTGTACATTTGGCATTGCTTCTGGATCAAAAACTTGAATGTTTACGCCTGCTTTTAGTAATTCATCTATCATATACAAGGATGGAGCTTCTCTAATATCATCGGTTTCGGGTTTAAAAGCTAGCCCCCAAATAGCGATGGTTTTACCTGCTAAGTTATGATTAAAATAAGACGATACTCTTGGAATTAATATTGTTTTTTGCGTTTCGTTTACATTGATAACGGCATCTAAAATTGCAAAATGATAATTTACATCTGCACCTGCTTTTTGTAATGCTTTTACATCTTTAGGAAAACAGGACCCTCCATAACCGATACCTGGAAACAAGAAGCGTTTACCAATACGAGAATCGGTACCCATACCCACACGCACCTTATCAACATCGGCGCCTACTTTTTCGCAAAAATTAGCAATTTCATTCATAAAGGTAATTTTAGTTGCCAAAAATGCATTGGAAGCATATTTGGTTAACTCTGCCGATTTTTCATCCATTATAATAATTGGATTTCCAGATCGCACAAACGGATTGTATAATTTTTTCATGAAACCAATAGCTCTTTCTGAGCTTGACCCAATTACAATACGTTCTGGTTTTAAAAAATCATCTACAGCAAAACCTTCTCTTAGAAATTCGGGATTAGAAACTACATCAAAACTAACGGTTGCATTTTTAGCAATGGTTGCTGTTACTTTATCTGCTGTACCTACAGGAACAGTACTTTTATCTACAATTACTTTATAAGAAGTCATTAACTTTCCTATGTTTTCTGCTACGCCTAATACATAGGATAAATCTGCCGAACCATCTTCATCTTCTGGGGTAGGTAGTGCTAAAAAAATAATATCTCCAAAATCTAAACCCTCTTGTAAAGAAGTGGTAAATTTTAATCTATCTGCTTTTATGTTTCTATGAAACAAAACATCTAAATGTGGTTCATAAATAGGAACTTTACCTTGTTGCATTGCTGCTACTTTTTGTGCATCAATATCTACACAAAC
>CAZSQD010000128.1:2121-7280 GCA_964608925.1 uncultured Kordia sp. | reverse complement strand
TTACATAGAAGGTGAAGTAGGTAATGCTACTCAAAAAGAATTTAGAGCGCATTTTGCTTTAAAAAGGTAATTTCAAAAATGTTAATATAAAAAATGCCTCACTTTTTAGTGTGGCATTTTTTTGTGCAATACAGTAAAAGTAATCTATTATACCAATTAAAATTCAAAATGCACAATTAAATTGTTTCTTTTAAGCTTATTTATCGCTTAAAAAGAGAACCGTAACATCTTTTTAAACTCAACTAAATTTAAAATAATTCAATTTACTTATGAGCACCTTGAATTTTAATTGGTATTAGAATATGAAATTAATTGCCCGTGATGTTTACATCGAAAGTTAGTAAAAATAAAGCTTAATATCTCGCACTCTTGGGTTGGGAAAGTTTAGTTTAAAATATTGCGTAAAAAAATATTGAAGTGATGTACTTCGATATTTTTTAGAGTTTAAATGAGAGATGTTCTCAAAATAAATTATGCAATCGATCCGTAATTTAAAAATTATAAGTTAATGAAGCGGTAACGTTTGCTTTGTTTTCTTCTAATTTTGAAATATTTCCATATACTTGATGGCTATTTTTTTGGTTAGATTTACTGTAAGAAAAATCTAATTTTGTGCGTCCAAAATTATATCCAAACCCTAAGGAATATCCTTTTAAATTATCTGCAATTTCTTCATTTTTAAACGGAGTTTCTTCAAAGCGATATCCTGCTCTTAAGCTAATTTTTTCAATACGGTATTCACCACCAATATTTATTTCATTGGTACCTTTTAAAACTTGACCAATCTCAGCATTAGTATCACTAAATGAAGCATTAGGTTTCATTTTAATGTTATTGTAATCTTTATAATGATAATCAACACTAATTAACCCTTGTTTTCCTAAAACCATAGCTGCACTGGCGGTCAGTTTTAAAGGAGTACGTAATTTATAGTCTTCAAAAGTATTAATTTGGTTTAATCCAATATAACTAATATCAGCATCTGCTAAATTGGAGTTTATGCGTTGTGACAATTCATCTGTAATGGTATACCAAGTTGGTGACTGAAAAGAAGCTCCAAGTCGTAATCCGTTTTTCATTTTTTTAATCAATCCTAATTGAAAAGAAAACCCACTACCTTGTGTGTTTAAATAATTACTGAATGAAGCAAACTCTAAAGCAGAAGCAGGACTATAGCCTTTTTCTTTTATAGTAGTTACCTTTTCAGTATCTATATTATGAGCGTTTAAGGATAACCCTAAATATAAATCATCTTTATATTGAGTAGCTATATTAAAGTTAAATTTACTGCTGTTTCCTGTACTACTGTAATAATAGTCTTGATTTACAGTATTGTAGGTTGCAGTCCCAATATATGTAGTGTTTAGTGGATTAGCAGCGTCAACTGGGTCAATAAGACCCCCGTAATACCCTAAAAAAGCTTGTTGAAAATCAAAGCCGTACTCGGCACCAATATTTAAATAACCTTCTTCAATAAGTTCACCACTTAATAACTGAATGTCTTGAAAGGCTAATCCGTTAGCTTGATTTAAAAAATAGGAGTTAAAAGAAGTATCACTTTTTCCGGCAATATAGTACTCCGTATTAAAACTTTGATTTTGTTCATAGTTTATAGCAAGTACTATTTTATTCCAATCGGAATTTCCTGTGTCTTTTAAAACCAAAGCAGCTCCTAATTGGTTGATGTTTAAATTAGAGTCACTAGTGTTAGTTTGTGTGCCAAAATAGTTGGCATCATTGTTTTTGCTGTTTACGGATAAAGATCCAGTAATTAAACTGTTTTTAAAAACAGCACTACCAGCAGGATTATCGTTTATGGCAGATAAATCGCCACCAAGTGCTCCAAAAGCACCACTCATTGCTTGGTATCTTGCTGATCCATAATTGGTTTCGGTACTATATAATAATGCGTCATCAATGTTTTGTGAAAACCCCGAAACGCTAATTAGGGTTAGTAATAGTAATAAATGTTTCATAGTGTAATTTTTAATGAATTTTGATTGATGTAAAACATCGAGTATTTTTTAAGCTATCGCCCGCAATTAAAAAAAGCCCTACTATAAAGTAGCGCTTTCTTTATAAATTGTATTTTTTATAATCTCCCTCTTCTTGAAGAACTACTTGTACTTCTTCCTGATGATCTTCCAGTACTTCTACTTGAAGAAGATGATTTACTTCTTGTTGTAGTTCTTGGAGCAGTACGCGGTGTGCTACGTGGGTAGCTTCTTGGGGCTGACCTTGGCGTTGAACGGGGTGTACTTCTTGGTCTTGGCGTTGATCTTGGTGCGCTACGAGGTGTAGAACGTGGAGTACTTCTTGGCGTTGATCTTGGTGTGCTACGAGGTGTAGAACGTGGGGTGCTTCTTGGCGTTGACCTCGGTGTGTTACGAGGTGTAGAACGTGGAGTACTTCTTGGAGTTGATCTCGGTGTGCTACGAGGTGTAGAACGTGGAGTAGTTGAACGAGTTCTTGAAGTTCTTCCTAATCTACTACTTGAATTTCTGCCGTAATAAGAGTTGCTATAAGCACTTCTTCTTCGTCCGTTTATAGAAGCATAACTGTTTCTTCCATAATAAGGATTGTATCCGTATCCATAATTTCCGTTATAATATGGGTTGTAGCCATAGTATCCTCCGTAGTAATAAGGATTATATCCGTAATAGCCTCCGTAATATGGGGAGTTGTATCCGCAGTAAAAACTATTATTGTATCCATATCCAAAACCTACATAGCCTCTGTTCCAATAGTTAAATGGGCGATAATAGCTTCCGTAGTAATAAGGTGAGGTGTTATATACATTAATAGTTACATTGTCATCAGCATCTTCCCAGCTGCTGTAACTTTCTGCTGCTTCACTATTGTTTTGAGAACTATATTCTTCCACATTAGTAAATACTTCATCTTCCTCAATTTCACCATATTCATTTACGTTTTTACCAAAGTAATCTTCATAGTATTTGGTATTTGCATCTGTTGGAGGAGCTTGATTTTTAACTTCATTGGTAGCTATTGTTCTTTCTTCGTTGCTGTAAATTCCGTCATCATCATAAGATGCGGATTGGTATGTGCCACATGAAACAAGTAGTAAACCTGTTATACTTGCCATAAAAATGGACATTTTTCGTTTAAATTGATAATAATCTTTCATATCTTCTGGTATTATAGTGTTGAACTTTGGTAAAAATAGTTAATTTTGCGGAAACTATTTGATATTTAACATAATCACAATATTTGTGCCAAAGTACAGAATATGAGCAAGAAACTACCAAAAAGAAGCGAAGATTTTTCGGCGTGGTATAACGAATTAGTAAAGACAGCAGGGTTAGCAGAAAACTCGGCAGTAAGAGGATGTATGGTAATTAAACCGTACGGATTTGCTATTTGGGAACTAATGAAAGATCAATTAGACAAAATGTTTAAAGAAACAGGTCATCAAAACGCCTATTTTCCAATATTTGTGCCCAAAAGTCTATTTGAAGCAGAAGAAAAAAATGCAGAAGGATTTGCGAAAGAGTGTGCAGTTGTTACACATTATCGTTTAAAAACCGATCCAGAAAATAAAAGTAAATTAATTGTAGATCCAGATGCAAAATTAGAAGAAGAGTTGATTGTAAGACCAACATCCGAAGCTATAATATGGAACACCTATAGAGGTTGGGTACAATCTTATAGAGATTTGCCGTTACTAATAAATCAATGGGCAAATGTAGTGCGTTGGGAAATGCGTACCCGTTTATTTTTGCGTACTACAGAGTTTTTATGGCAAGAAGGGCATACCGCACATGCTACAAAACAAGAAGCAATTGCGGAGTCAAAAACCATGCATGACATCTATGCAACATTTGCACAAGAATGGATGGCAATGCCTGTTGTAAAAGGATATAAGAGTGATAGTGAGCGTTTTGCAGGGGCAGATGATACCTTTACAATTGAAGCCTTAATGCAAGATGGTAAAGCACTACAAGCAGGAACATCACACTTTTTAGGACAAAATTTTGCGGAAGCATTTAATGTAAAGTTTCAAACAGCAGAAGGAAAAGAAGAATTAGTTTGGGGTACCAGCTGGGGAGTGTCAACCCGTTTAATGGGGGCGTTAATAATGACACATTCTGATGATGAAGGTTTAGTATTACCACCAAAACTAGCACCGTATCAAGTAGTAATTATTCCGTTTTTAAATAAGAAAAAAGCAGAGCAGAATGAAATGCTCTTAAACAAATCTTACGAAATTAAAGCTGAATTAGAGCAATTTGGAATTAGAGTACAAATAGATACCGATGAAACCAAACGACCAGGGTTTAAATTTGCAGAGTATGAATTAAAAGGATATCCAGTACGTTTAGTTGTTGGTTCAAGAGATTTGGAAAACAATCAAGTAGAAATAGCACGTAGAGATACTAAAGAGAAAAGTTTGCAAAACTTAGCGGGTATTGGGAGTTATTTGAATAATTTGTTAACTGAAATGCAGGATGCTATTTTTAATAAAGCATTAAATTATAGAAATGAACATGTAACAGAAGTAGCTACTTTTGAAGAGTTTAAAGAAGTTTTAGAAACTAAAGGTGGTTTTATATCAGCACATTGGGATGGCACCGAAGAAACTGAAGAAGCAATTAAAAATGCAACTAAAGCTACCATACGCTGTATACCTTTAGATGCGAAAGAAGAAGAAGGTGTTTGTGTGTTTTCAGAAAAACCTTCAAAACGTAGAGTGCTTTTTGCGAAGGCTTACTAATAATAAAAATACTAATTTTTAAAGGGTTTTAATCACGGAAAATAACCAAAATAGTTAATTTTCAGGTGCTTACGTAGGTGTAAAGAGTAACACCTTACCTCCTTTGGAAGTGGTGGTTTAGCCAAATAAAAATTAGTATTACTATTAAATAGTGATGTAAAAAATTAGCAAATTATTTTTTTTAGAAAAAAGATGAATAGTTTGTTGCAATAGTTAAAAATAGTTGTATTTTTGCATCCGCTAATAAAAGCAATTGGCCCATTCGTCTAGTGGTTAGGACGCTAGGTTTTCATCCTAGAAACAGGAGTTCGATTCTCCTATGGGCTACTAAAATAAGTAGCATAGGCTACATACATAATTAATAAATTATGGCCCATTCGTCTAGTGGTTAGGACGCTAGGTTTTCATCCTAGAAACAGGAGTT
>CAZSQD010000128.1:0-2021 GCA_964608925.1 uncultured Kordia sp. | reverse complement strand
CGATTCTCCTATGGGCTACTTTTTACATATAAAAAAATAAGAAAAAATGGCAAATCACAAGTCAGCGTTAAAAAGAATTAGAAGTAACGAAGCTAAAAGATTAAGAAACAAATATCAGCATAGAACTACGCGTAATGCTATGAAAAAATTACGTGAGTTAACAAGTAAAGCTGAAGCAGAAAAATTATTACCTTCTGTAATTTCTATGTTAGATAAAATTGCTAAAAACAATGTTATTCATAAAAATAAAGCAGGTAACTTAAAATCAAGTTTAATGAAGCACGTAGCGGCTTTATAAACGAAGTTTTAAAATTATAATATACGTCCTAATTGGTTTATTCCGATTAGGGCTTTTTTGGTTTATACTGAATCATTTTTTTATAAATTGTGAAGTAATACTTTATTCAGATAATTATTGGGAGCGTTTTAATTGTGGGGTAATAATTTTTGGTGTTTATTTTAAATCAAATTTAAATAAATTGATAAGAACTCTAGGGGGAAGGCATCGTTTAAGTTGTTAAAATAACTTTTTAATAGGGTTTATTGATGTATCTGTTTTTAGTCAAGTTTTTGGGCACAAAAAAAATCCTCAAGTATTATACTTGAGGATTTTTATATGTGTTAAACTAAAAAAATTAGTTTACAGCTTTTCCTAAATCAGATCCAGCTTTAAATTTTACTACATTTTTAGCAGCAATTTTGATAGTTTTACCAGTTTGTGGGTTTCTACCATCTCTTGCAGCTCTGTGGTTTACAGACCAAGATCCGAATCCTACTAAAGATACTCTGTTACCAGACTTTAAAGACTCTTCAACGTTTCCTAAGAAAGACTCTAAACATTTTTTTGCTGCTGCTTTAGATACTCCAGAATCAGATGCCATTGCATCAATTAATTGTGTTTTGTTCATAATGATAATTTTAAGTTATTAAATAATTATTGTTGTTGCAAGTAAGATAAATCTTAATCGCTCTACAAATTTATACGAATTATCTTCTCATGCAAGTAAATGCAAGGGAAAAACGCATAATTGTTAATAACTATAAGCTAATGTTAATAAAAGTAGGTGAAAAACATTGTTTTTTACTAAGGTCAATGAAAATGGGTGCTACCGAACGTTTGCGTTTTCGTTTAGTGTAAAACCGTTTAAAATGGATTTTACCTCCATTTTTTTCTTACCTGGTAATTGAATAGTAAGCAACTCAATGTAGCCTTCTTTTACCGCAATTTTAATCGTTTTTTTATCACTAATAACAGTTCCTGTTTCCAATTGATGTGTTTCTATTATTTTTTTAACCTCATATAGTTTAACAGATAAAATGTCATTTCCATTTATAAGTTCACACCAAGCGGTTGGGTAGGGGCTTAATCCTCTTATTTTATTGTAAATAGAATTAATAGGTAAGCTCCAATCAATTTTACAGGTATGTTTGTGTAGCTTGTATGCTGTTTTTATATTTTTAGTTTCGGGTTGTATATATGGTTTTATGGTTTTTTCTTGTATTGCTTTAACGGTTTTTAAAACTAAAGCACTACCTAATACCATTAATTTATCATGTAGACTACCTGTGTTTTCGTGCGGTTCAATTGCAATTTCTTCTTGCATGATAATTTCACCAGTATCAATTTTTTCGTCTATATAAAAAGTGGTAACGCCTGTTTTGGTTTCACCATTTATAATTGCCCAGTTTATTGGAGCTGCTCCTCTATAGTTTGGGAGTAGTGAAGCATGTAAATTAAACGTACCGTATTTTGGCATATTCCAAACCAACTTAGGTAACATCCTAAAGGCGACTATGATTTGTAAATTAGCGTTCAACGCTTTTAATTCGGCTAAAAAATCTTCTGATTTTAAATTAGTGGGTTGTAAAACGGTTAAATTTTGTGATAGTGCATATTTTTTTACTGCGGATTCATTTAATTTTTGCCCTCTACCAGCTTTTCTGTCTGGTGCAGTAATTATACCTACAATATTATGTTTGTTTTCTACTAAAGTTTTTAAGGTATCTACAGCAAAGTCTGG
>CAZSQD010000127.1:0-7285 GCA_964608925.1 uncultured Kordia sp. | reverse complement strand
ATATATTTAACTACTGTATCGGCTATGTTTAATGTTATATTATTTAATGCTAATATTTTAGTTAAATTGTTAAATTGAATTTTTACAATTTGGTGTATTTCTTTTTCGTTTAATGGAGTAAACATTATAATTTCATCAATACGGTTTAAAAATTCTGGGCGTATTTGTTTTTTTAATAGCGCTAAAACTTCTTGCTCAGCAATTGCCATTACCTTTTTACGATTACTCATATCAATACCTTCCAATTTATCTTGTAAAATATGCGCTCCCATATTGGAAGTCATAATAATAATGGTATTCCTAAAATCGGCAGTACGCCCTTTATTGTCGGTTAAACGTCCTTCATCTAATACTTGTAATAAAATATTAAAAGTATCTGGATGTGCTTTTTCAATTTCATCTAATAAAATTACCGAATAGGGTTTACGGCGCACCGCTTCAGTTAATTGTCCTCCTTCATCATAACCAACATATCCTGGAGGGGCACCTACTAAACGGCTTACGGAGTGTTTTTCTTGATATTCACTCATATCTATACGGGTTAAAGCTTTGTCCGAATCAAATAAATATTCAGCTAATGCTTTTGCTAATTCGGTTTTTCCAACTCCAGTAGTTCCTAATAAAAGGAAAGAACCTATTGGGCGGTTTGCGTCTTGTAATCCTGCTCTTGACCTACGTACTGCATCCGCTACTGCTTCTATACCATCTTCTTGCCCAACTACACGTTTGTGTAATTCATTTTCTAAGTATAATAGTTTTTCACGCTCACTTTGCAGCATTTTGGTAACGGGTATTCCTGTCCATTTTGCAACTACTTCAGCAATATCTTCACGAGTAACTTCTTCTTTTACAAGTGCATTTTCTTTTAATGTAGAAAAATTTTCTTGAGCTTTTTGCAGTTGCTCTTCAAGTAGTTTTATTTTTCCGTAGCGTATTTCGGCTACTAAACCATAATTACCTTCTCTTTCTGCTTTTTCTGCTTCTAATTTAGCTTTTTCAATATTTTCTTTAATGAGATTTACATCGTCTAAAATATCTTTTTCATGTTTCCATTTGGCATAAATACTATCTCTGTCATTTTTTAAATTTGCTAACTCTTCTTGAAGTTTATCGAGTTTCTTTTTATCTTTTTCTCGTTTAATAGCTTCAATTTCAATCTCAATTTGCATGATTTCTCTATCCAAAAAATCTAATTCTTCTGGTTTTGAGTTAATTTCCATTCGGAGTTTTGCCATTGCCTCATCCATTAAATCAATAGCTTTATCGGGTAAAAACCGATCAGAGATGTACCGTTGAGATAATTCTACAGCTGCTATTACGGCACTATCTGTAATTAATACTTTATGATGTGCTTCGTATTTATCTTTAATACCTCTTAATATAGAAATAGCACTTTCAGTATCAGGCTCATCTACTTGTACTTTTTGAAAACGACGTTCCAATGCTTTATCTTTTTCAAAATATTTTTGATATTCATCTAAAGTAGTTGTTCCTATTGCACGAAGTTCTCCTCTTGCTAAAGCTGGTTTTAAAATATTTGCGGCATCCATGGCACCTTGACCACCACCTGCACCAACAAGGGTGTGGATTTCATCAATAAATAGAATAATAGTACCATCTGCTTGTTGTACTTCTTTTACCACTGCTTTTAGGCGTTCTTCAAATTCACCTTTAAATTTTGCGCCTGCAATTAAAGCACCCATATCTAATGAAAAAATGGTTTTATCCTTAATGTTTTCAGGCACATCTCCTTTAATAATTCGATGTGCTAAACCTTCTACAATTGCTGTTTTACCAGTACCTGGTTCTCCAATTAGCATGGGGTTGTTTTTACTTCTTCGAGATAAAATTTGAAGCATTCTACGTATTTCATCATTACGTCCAATTACAGGGTCTAACTTACCAGACTGTGCTAATTCATTTAAGTTTTTAGCATATTTATTTAAAGAGTTGTACGTTTCCTCGGCACTTTGTGAGGTAACTCGGTTTCCTTTGCGTAATTCTTGAATACTAGCTTCTAAATCTTTTTTAGTAATTCCGCTATCTTTCATGAGCCTACTAATAGCATCATTTTGTTTAAACATGGCTATTACTAAATGCTCTAATGAAACGTATTCATCATTCATTTTTTTAGCAATAGTATTTGCTTCTAAAATAGTATTATTTGCTGTTTTGGAAAGCATAATATCCCCGCCAGATACTTTTGGGTAGGATTGGATGATGCTTTTAAGGGTATCTTTAAACAAGTTAACATTTACTCCTAATTTATTTAAAATAAATGGGAGTACGTTTTCATCTACTTCAAAAATAGCTTTTAAAATATGTCCGTTTTCAATTTGTTGTTGCCCTAATCCTTGTACAATTTGTTGTGCTTTTTGTATGGATTCTTGCGCTTTTATGGTGAAGTTGTTAAAATTCATAGCGTTTGTTTTTAGTTATGTAGTATGAATGTCAAATATTAAACCAAATTAAAAAAAAGACATTTTATCAACTTTTTAAAGGAATATAACGACATTTTGACTGTTTTTGAATCATTTTACTGTATTTTTGACTGATATACTAAATTATAAAAATAATATTATTGAATGGGAATTTTTACAAAGCTATTTGGAGATACTACAGTAACAAAGGAGGAAAAAGTGTTACCATGGATTTTTTTAACAAATATAAATCAATTTGATGCAATAAAAAAAGCATCTTTTATAAAACCACAAGCTATATTTAAACATTCTACACGTTGTGGAATTAGTAGTATGGTTATGAAAAAGTTTGTTAAAAATTACAATTTAAATAAGGATGAAGCTAATTTGTATTATTTAGATTTGTTGACTTACCGAAATGTTTCTGATGAAGTGGGATATCAATTTCAGGTACTGCATCAATCACCACAAATCCTAATTATAAAAAATGGGGAAGTGGTGCATACTGCTTCTCACTATGATATTGATGCCAATCGTATTACTGATTTTATTTAATTGCGGGACGATATTAAAGCATACTACCCAATTTTTGATTTAAAAAATAAGTAAAACACAAAAGCCACCTTGCAGAGGTGGCTTTTGTGTTTTACTTATTTAGCTTTGTTTTTCCCGGATTTAAAAATTTTGATTAGTGATAATCTCCTTGAGTTTGAGTTTTAAATCTTCACCCGCATCAAATATCATTTGTTCGTTATTTGGAAAGGGGACAACTCTTAACTTAATTAAATCTAAGTAATTGGTGTCCAAAGCACTCTTGTCACCGTTATATGTGGCGTAACGGTGTTCAAAAATAAACTCACTCTCTAAAGGAAAGGTGTCTAATAATTGATACGTTTTTAAATTTTTATAAAAAACTTGTCCTTTTACTTGTACGGATTTGAATTGTGTAAATTCATTAATTTCACAAACCACTTTTTTAAACTTATCAACCTTTATAGGATTTCCTAAACTATCTTTTACCACATTACCATTAGTATCTAACAAAGTTATTTTACCATCTGGTATTTGTTTTTCACGTATAATTTGTTTTTCCTTTATTTGTTCAGGAGAAATTAAAATATCACGTAATTTAATAGTCATGGCATAATCATACTTTTGTTTTTTAAGTTTTTTATTATGGTAAACTGTCCATAAATCATTCAAATCATAAGTTCCAAAATTTAGTAAATCTTCTTCTAAACGTTTTGGTATTACTTTACGAGTTTGGTTGGTCATTTTTACAATCACATAATCCGTTCCTTTTACGTGTGCCGTTTTTGTTAAACTATGCGTATTTTTATAATTAGGATTAATATCTTCCAAATATTTAAAATCATTGTATGCTTGACGATAATCGTCTTTTTTTGTAGCTGTTGACAATAAGGTGTTTGCATTTTTATATAAATATGCCGCTAGCTTATTTTTAGTATCAATAATTTTATTGGTGTAATTTATAAAGTTAAATTTTGCGACTCTATTTTCTTCAATAATATGTAATGGCAATACAGGTTTAATTTTTTCTTGACGTGCTTTTAGTTGGTTGTAAATATTAAAAACCTCTTCCAGTTGTGCAATATTGTTGTCTTTGGTTAAAAAGGCAACACGTTCCAAATCACGAGTAGTAGCTTTTTTAAAAGCATTTTCTAACAATAAAATATAATTTTGTTTGCTCTTTTTTGTTTTATTGGTGCGTAGGTTACTTAAAGCAATATCAATAGCTTGATCATAATTACCAGAATTTAATGCTTCTTCTGTTTGTTTTACAGAGCTGCAAGTAACTGCTATAAAAAGGATGCTGATAAAGAGTAGTAATTTTTTCATATTTATATGGGTAACTTATTAAGGTTATTAAATTATTTTAGTTAAAGTATAACTATCCAATTGTTATGCCAAAAACAAAATCACAAAGAGTAGTTTTATACTTTTTGTGATAGTGTTATAATTAATTATTTTTTTTGATGTAGCGCATCTTAATAATTGGGCTATCGCCCCTCGATTTTATTTTTTCGGTTTTTCCCAAACAGGTAATAGTTTTGTGGATAAATCTCCAAAACCAATTTTAGTAGTACCGTTATCACAATATCCTGTCATGATTACAGTATCATTATCTTGAATAAATTTACGCGTTTCTCCGTTATCTAATTGTACAGTTTTTTCACCTCTCCAAGAAAGTTCTAACATGGAACCATAAGAATCGGGTGTTTTACCAGAAATAGTACCAGAGCCCATCATATCACCAGAGTTAATATTACAACCATTAACCGTGTGGTGTGCTAATTGCTGTGACATGTTCCAATACATATATTTAAAGTTTGATTTTGCAACGGTTGTAGGTGTTGCATTTTCAGGCTGAATTGCCACTTCTAAATTAATATCAAAACTTTTATCTCCTTTATATTGTAAATATTCAAATTGTGGTTTTAAGGGTTTTGGGCTTGCACAACGGTATGGCTCTAAAGCATCCAAAGTAACAATCCATGGAGAAATAGAAGAAGCAAAGTTTTTTGCTAAAAACGGGCCTAACGGTACGTACTCCCATTTTTGAATATCACGTGCACTCCAATCATTAAATACCACTAATCCAAAAATATAATCCTCAGCTTCATTTACATCAATAGGTTCACCTAAGTGTACACCTGTAGTGGTAATAAATGCCATTTCTAATTCAAAATCTACTAATTTTGAGGGTCCAAAAACAGGAGTTTCACTTCCTGCAGGTAAAGTTTGTCCATTTGGGCGATGTACGGGTACTCCAGAAGGTATTATTGAGGAGCTTCTACCGTGATAACCAACAGGTATGTGTAACCAGTTTGGTAATAAAGCATTATCAGGATCTCTAAACATAGTACCTACATTGGTAGCATGTTCTATACTGGAATAAAAATCGGTATAATCACCAATTTGCACTGGTAATTGCATTTCTACATCTTCCATTCTAAAGATAACTTTATCTTTATGAGCAGGATTGTCTCTTAAAGTTCCATTTTTAGTATCAAAAATATCAGCAATACGGTTACGTACCAAACGCCACGTTTTACGACCGTCTGCAATGAAATCATTTAAAGTATCTTGTAAAAATATATCATCAGTTAAAGGTACACCTTCAAAGTAACCTAATTGGTGTAAAGCGCCTAAATCAATAGCGAAATCGCCTATTCGAGTACCAATAGTAATGATATCTTCTTTTGTAATGAAAACACCAAAAGGTAAATTTTGTATTGGGAAATGTGAAGCTGATTTTACGGTTAACCAACTTATTCTATTCGGATTATTTGCTGTTATTTGCATGATTATATATTTAGTAGTCTTTATCTTTATTTTAGTCAAAACTACATAATTTTATTTTTTTTATTGGTTAAAACAGAAATGATTTTCTATTTTTGTGTAACTTTTTTAAAATCAATAGTAAAATGCAAAGAGATACTCAAATTTTTGAATTAATTCAAGAAGAAAAAGACAGGCAAATACAAGGTTTGGAGCTTATTGCTTCAGAAAATTTTGTAAGTGAACAAGTAATGGAAGCAGCAGGTTCTGTTTTAACCAATAAGTATGCAGAAGGATATCCTGGTAAACGTTACTATGGAGGTTGTGAAGTTGTAGATGTTGTTGAGCAATTGGCTATTGATAGAGCAAAAGCATTGTTTGGTGCTGCGTATGTAAACGTACAACCACACTCGGGATCACAAGCAAATACAGCTGTATTTTTTGCATGTCTAACTCCTGGAGATAAAATTTTAGGATTTGATTTATCTCACGGAGGGCATTTAACACATGGCTCACCAGTAAACTTTTCAGGAAAACATTACAATCCAGTTTTTTACGGAGTAGAAGAGGAAACGGGTGTTTTAAATTATGATAAAATTGAAGAAATAGCTATAAAAGAGCAACCTAAATTAATTATTGCAGGAGCATCAGCTTATTCAAGAGATATTGATTTTAAACGTTTTAGAATCATTGCTGATAAAGTAGGCGCTATTTTGTTAGGAGATATTTCTCATCCTGCAGGATTAATTGCAAAAGGTATTTTAAATGATCCGTTACCACATTGTCATATTATAACCACCACTACACATAAAACTTTACGTGGACCGCGTGGAGGAATGATTATGATGGGACAAGATTTTGAAAACCCTTTCGGAATTACCCTAAAATCAGGTAAAACTCGTATGATGTCGGCCATTTTAAATTCGGCAGTTTTTCCAGGAAATCAAGGCGGTCCTTTAGAGCATATTATTGCAGCTAAAGCAATTGCTTTTGGTGAAGCTTTAACGGATGAGTACATGCATTATATGCTACAGGTAAAAAAGAATGCAGCAGCAATGGCTAAAGCATTTGTTGATAGAGATTATAAAATTATTTCTGGCGGTACGGACAATCACATGATGTTGATTGATTTACGAAACAAGAATATTACAGGTAAAGAGGCTGAAAATGCATTGGTAAAAGCGGATATTACGGTAAATAAAAATATGGTTCCTTTTGATGATAAGTCTCCATTTGTAACCAGTGGTATTCGTGTAGGGACACCGGCAATTACAACAAGAGGATTAAAAGAAAACGATATGGAAGGTATTGTAGGTTTAATTGATGAAGTATTGATGAATTGGGAAGATGAAGCGATTTTGGAAGCTGTTGCCACTAAAGTAAATGCTTTAATGGGACATAGGCCATTATTTACTGCGTAATAGCGTAAAATATATTTTATTAAAGGGTTTCAAGCTTAGTTTGAAACCCTTTTTTTGGTTTGAAGTTTTTTTTTTTGCTATGAATAATAAATATTTCGTTTTCTTACGTCTTTGCGAACCGTCTGATAAGAGCGGTGTAGC